>JALQYS010000192.1 GCA_023254015.1 Paracoccaceae bacterium | reverse complement strand
CGACTGGTGCTGAACGTGTTCGGCGCTTTGCGCAATCGACGAAATGCTCGATACCAGTTGTTCGACCGAGGTGGCTGCCAGTTCGGATTTCTCGTTCTGTTGCTGCGAGCTCTGGGTGACGCGGTCGGCGCTGTCGGAGAGGGCGCTGACGCGGGAAGAAACCTGGCTGGCGGCATCGCGCACCTGGCGCACGAGCTGGTTGAAGTTCTCCATCATCTCGTTGAAAACGGCAGCCGACTGGCCGACCTCATCCTTGCCCTTGACTGGCAGGCGGCGGGTCAGGTCGCCTTCGCCGCGCGCGATGTCGCTCAGGCCCTTGCGCAGTTCGTCCAGCGGAACCGTCACGAAATGGCGGGTAAGCAGATAGATGATGACCAGCAGGGCGCCGAGGGCGCCGAGGGCGACGCCGGCAATCTTCAGGCGGAAGGCGGAAACCTCCGACTCGACCGAGTCGAGCGACACCTTCATGCTGACCACGCCGAGTACGGTGTTTTCAGGCACCTGGTGGCAGAGGACGCAATCCTTGCCCAGGTAGTTCTTGGCTGCCTTGGTCGGGTTGATGACATGCAGGAACGAACTGCCATTCGCCGTCTCGACCGCCATGTAGGGCGTGCCGGAGGTCATGACCTGCTTTTCCAGGCTGTCCAGTTCGCGCGAACTCTTGGTGTCCGGGCCGTAGAGCTTGGCCACTGCCTCGCTGCGGGCGACATGCAGATCCTTGATGATCGCCAGTTGCTTGATCTGGTCGAGAAAGACTTCGCGCTGGCCAACGGTGCCGGTGATCATCATGCCGGTCAGCCCGGCCATGGTCATTTCGTGGATGCTTTGCGAGAAATCCTGAGCCTGGCGAATCGCGGTTTCCCGATTGACCTGGGTGGTCCATACGATGGCACCGGCCCAGATGAGTGCCAGAACAACCCAGATGGCAGCGGTCAGACGAACCCAGATCTTCAAATCAGCGATGCGCGGCATCTTGTTATTTCCTCCACTATGCCGCCCTGTCAGGTCAGGCGGTCAGGTCAATTTGCTGGATTGTGCCAGCCGCGCCATTCTCCTGCAAAACTATTCCGGAACTGCGAATCTGGCCCAACAGCTGGTTGGCATTATTCTTGATGTCGAACGGCGTGGCGATGTTGCCCAGCCCGATAGCCCCGACGCCGGCGTCGCCCAGCGATTGCAGTCGATCGGTCCCCGCGCCATCGCGGGTCCATACCTGCAGGCGGTCGAACGCCGCATCGCTCTCGTCGATCCAGCCGTTGCGGTCATCGTCGAGGGCGGCCAGTTCCTGGAAACCGTTATTGGTGGTCGGTCCGAACAGTTCGCTGCCGTTGTTGACCTTGCCGTCCTGGTTGCGGTCAAAGACCAGGAATCCGCTGCCCGGCGCAACAAAATTGATCTGTTCCGTCTGGCCATCGGCATTCAGGTCAAAGGCAAAACGCTGGCCGGTCAATTGAGCGGCGGTGCCGGCAAAGTTCAGGACCAGCGGGTCTGTCTTGCGGGCTGCGTCGCCGAGCCGCAGGCTGGTAGTGGACTCTTCGTGGTAAGCCCGGGACATCGACAGTTGCAGGTCGAAGCGAAGGCTGCGGCCATCGGCCGTGGTGACCGTGCCGCTGGCCGAGAAGGTGGTCTGCTCCACCTCGGTGTAGGATTCGTGGCGGTCGTATTCCATGCCCCAGCCAGCCGGGCGGGCCGCCCCCGGGGCTTCTCCAGGCGGTGTGGTGGATGGCAGGTCAGCAGGCATCTCGGCGCCATCGGGCTGCATTTCCCTTGTGTTGAAAACCTCGATCCGGCGGCCGGTAAGCATTTCGACCAGCGAGCGGATCAAGGCCAGGCGTGGATCGTTTTCGGAAGCCTCGTCTGCGCTGGCCTCTGCTGCATTGTCGGCTTGCGCCGCCGCCTTGCCGGCTGCCGAGAGTTGCACCTCATCGGCTGCCGCTGCCTGCCGTGCCCCCCCTTGTCCGGGACGCTCGCCGACCCACATCGACAGCCGCTCGGATACTGCGTGACGCTGCAGGCTGGCGTGCGAGGAAGCCAGTTGCAGGTTGGCGCTGGCTATTTTCATGGGGGCCTCCGGACAATGTGTTGTGACACATTGTTAACGGCGCCCCTGGCGAAAAGTTAAGGCTGGTGAAGGTGCGGCTGCAGCCAGCGTTTCAGGCTGCCGAGGTCGAGCGCGCCGCTCTGGCGGGCGACTTCACGGCCCCCCTTGAAGACGGCCAGGGTCGGGATGCTGCGGATGTTGAAGCGGGCGGCGAGTTGTTGCTCGGCCTCGGTGTCAACCTTGGCCAGGCGGGCATAAGGCTCGAGGTCGATGGCAGCCTGGTGGAAGGTCGGCGCCATCATCCGGCAGGGGCCGCACCAGGGGGCCCAGTAATCGACCAGCAGCGGCAACTCGTCGCCGCGGGTGGCCTTGTCATGGGCGCGCGCGTCCAGCTCGGCCACCCGGCCATCGGCAAGGGGATCGCCGCAAGAGCCGCATTTCGGCCCGTCGGCCAGCTTGGCGGTCGGCACCCGGTTCATCTGGCCACAGGTGGCGCAGGTCAGTTTTACGGCCTCGGTCATGGGGAACCTCATATTCCAATTTCAGGATATATCGGAAGGCCGCGCCGCCGCGTCAAGAGGGCCGGGACGTGGGGCCACCTCACTTGCCTCCCTCACTTGACCCCGGTGGTCGAGAACAGGTGGATCACCAGAACCCCCGCCAGAATCATCCCCATGCCCAGAAGGGCCGGGCCATCCAGCGTCTGGCGGAACCAGACCCAGGCGACCGAGGTGATGAGCACGATCCCCAGCCCCGACCAGATCGCATAGACCACCCCGGTCGGCAGGGTCCGCAGCGGCATGGAGAGGAACCAGAACGCCCCGGCATAGCCCAGAACCGCCACAACCGAGGGCACAAGCCGGGTAAAGCTGGCCGATCGGGCAAGGGCGGTGGTGGCCAGCACCTCCAGCGCGATGGCGGCCATAAGGAACGCATAGGTCTTTATCATCAGCTTACCCCTCCCTTGTCATCCGGCGTGCGCCCCGGCCTTGGCCGATAGACCGGCAGCGCCCAGTTTCCCCGGATCGCCGCCGCCCGCAAGCCCGCGGCCGAGGCGATGCCCAGCCCCATCGCCAGCTCGCGCCCGGCGCCGGCGGTCTCGGCCGCAAGAAACAGCGCCGCCCCGGCAACCGAGGCGCTGACATAGACCTCCTTGCGCAAGAGGATCGAGGGTTCCTGCCCCAGAAGATCGCGCAGGATGCCGCCGAAAGAGGCGGTGATGACCCCCATCACCAGCGCCACCAGCGCGCCTGCGCCGGCATCCACCCCCTTGGCCGCGCCGGCCACCGTCACCAGGGCCATGCCCAGCGCGTCAAGATAGAGAAGCAGCCGATAGCGCGATCCGATCAGGGGGGCGGTGAAATGCGCAAGCCCCGCCACCGCAAGGCAGACCGCCACCGGCGCCGGATCGCGCACCCAGAACACCGGCAGACCCAACAGCAGATCGCGCAGCGTGCCCCCGCCGATGCCGGTGACGACCCCCAGCCACAGAAAGCCCAGAAGGTCCATCTCCTTCCGCGAGGCCACCAGCGCCCCCGTGGCGGCAAAGACCGCCGCCGCCGCCAGATCAAGCCCGGTCATCGCCGCCGCAATATCCATCGCCGTCCCCCGTTTCCGATGCCGCACTTGACCAGAACCGCGCGCTGGCGTCACCCCCCGATGCGAAGGGCGGGGCCGCCGGGAAAGAGGCAGCCAGGCAGGCGCAAACCCGCGCAGATTGCGCTGGATCAAGGCGGGGGATTTCTGGCACATCCAAGGTCAGTATCCGATCGATGAAATGCCTTTCACGCCCCGCGCCCTTTTGCCCTGCCGGCCCGAACGTCAGGCCGCCCGCCTTCCCGCCAGCTCCGGATGACCTCCCATGCCCCGCAAACCCGCCGCCACCGTTTCTCCCACCGTTTCCCCCGCTGCTTCCCCGTCGCCCCCCCTCGCGCCCACGGGAACCGATCTGGTTCCGGTCGCGGCTGAAAAACCCGACAACGGGGCCGAGGCGCACGCCCATCACAACCTTGACCGCGGCCTGCGCGCCGCTCTGGCCCGGCTGACGGGCGGCGTCTCGTCCCATGCCTTCCTCGAGTCCTGGGCCGACTGGGCCTTTCATCTGAGCCATGCGCCCGGGCGGCAAATGGAACTGGCCGAGCGCGCGCAGCAAAACGCCCTGAAGCTGATGACGCTTGCCATGCGGGGCAAGTCCGACGCGCCGCCCCCCTTTGCGCCCAAACCCTATGACCATCGGTTCCATCATCCCGGATGGCAAAGCCCGCCCTTCCTTTTGTGGCAACAGGGCTTTCTGGCTGTGCAGGATTGGTGGGACCAGGCGACAGACCACCTGCGCGGCCTGCGGCCCGAAGATGCCAACCGGGCCCGGTTCATGGCGCGGCAGATGCTGGACACGGTGTCGCCGTCGAACTTCCCCGCGCTGAACCCCGAGATCATCGAGGCAACGCTGGCCAGCGCCGGGCGCAACCTGACCGAGGGGGCCGCCCATGTCGCGCAGGATATGGTCAAGATCCTGACCCAGACCCACGACCCTGCACCCGAGGGCTTCAAGGTGGGGCAGGATCTGGCCTGCACCCCCGGCACGGTGGTCTTTCGCAACGCGCTGTTCGAGCTGATCCAATATGCGCCGCAAACCGAAACGGTGCAGGCAGAGCCGATCCTGATCGTGCCGGCCTGGATCATGAAATATTACATCCTTGATCTGTCGCCCCACAATTCCATGGTCAGGTATCTGGTGGGGCAGGGGTTCACGGTGTTCGTGATCTCGTGGTGCAACCCGACCGCCGAACAGGCGGACCTGTCACTGGAAGATTACCGCACGACCGGGGTCATGGCCGCGCTGGATGCCGTGTGCCAGATCGTGCCCGACCGCAAGGTGCATGCGGTGGGCTATTGCCTGGGCGGCACCATGCTGGCGATTGCGGCGGCCACCATGGCGCGCGATGGCGATGACCGGCTGGCCAGCGTCACGCTCATGGCCGCCCAGGTCGATTTCGCCGAGGCCGGGGAGCTTTTGCTTTTCGTCGACGAAAGTCAGGTCACCTTTCTGGAAGACATGATGTGGGATCAGGGCTATCTGGACCGCCCGCAGATGGCGCGCACCTTTTCCACCATCCGGTCCGAGGATCTGATCTGGTCGCGCGCTGTGCAGCGCTATTTCCTTGGGCAGGATGATCTGCCCACCGATATGGGCGTCTGGGTGGCCGACACCACGCGGATGCCGGCGCGGATGCACGGGGAATACCTGCGGGGCCTTTTCCTTGAAAACCGCCTGACCGCCGGGCGCTTTGCCGTCGAGGGCCGGGTGATCGCGCTGAAGGGCATCTCGGCGCCGATGTTCGTGGTGGCGACCGAAACCGACCATATCGCGCCGTGGAAATCGGTCTACAAGACCCAGCTCTTCACCGATTGCGACCTGACCTTCGTGCTGACCAGCGGCGGCCACAACAGCGGCATCGTCAACGAACCGGGCAACCCGCGCAGCCGCTTTCGCCTGTCGCACCGGCCGCACGGGGCCTTCTATGTCGGCCCCGACGACTGGTTTGCCACGGCCGCGCCGCAGGCCGGATCGTGGTGGCCCGCCTGGCGCGACTGGTTGCAGGGCCAAAGCAGCGGCCCCGGTCCGGTGCCCGTCACGGGCGCGCCCGACCGCGGCCTTGCGCCCCTGTGCGCCGCCCCCGGAACCTATGTGTTCCAGACATGACCGCCGCCGCCCTCCGCGAAAGAACATCCCCGATGCGTCATCCCCGCCTGACCTTTCACGGTGCCGCAGGGGCGGTCACCGGCTCCTGCTTTCGGCTCGAAACCGATCAGGGGCAGATCCTGATCGATTGCGGCATGTTTCAGGGCTCCAAGACGGAAAAGGAGCTGAACTACCGCCCCTTTCCCTTTGAACCCGACCGGATTGCGGCCGTGATCCTCAGCCATGCCCATATCGACCATTCCGGCCTGCTGCCGAAACTGGTGCGGCACGGCTTTTCCGGCGCGATCCACGCCACCCCGGCCACGACCGACCTTGCCGGCGTCATGCTGCCCGACAGCGCCCATATCCAGGAACTGGAGGTCGAGCAGTTCAATCGCCGGGCTGCCCAGCGCGGCCGCGACAGGGTGGCGCCGATCTATGACAGCGCCGATGTCGAGGCCTGCCTCAAACGCTTTCACCCCCATGATCTGAACGACTGGTTCTCCGTCCTGCCCGGCCTGCGCGCCCGGTTCTGGAACGCGGGCCATCTTCTGGGCTCCGCCTCGGTCGAGATCGAGGTGCAGGGGCCGGCGGGCGACGGGCCGCTGCGGCTGATGTTTTCGGCCGACATCGGGCCGGATTTCAAGCTGATGCATGCCGACCCCGAAGGTCCGGCGGGTGTCGATTACCTGATCTGCGAATCCACCTATGGCGATGTGGACCGGCTGGATGCCACCGCCACCACCCGCCGCCGCCTCTTGCGCGACGAGATCCGGGCGGCGATCCATCCGAACGGCGTTCTGCTGATCCCGTCCTTCGCGGTGGAACGCGCGCAAGAATTGATAAGTGACATCGGCCGCCTGATCGCCGAGGGCGAATTGCCCGACATTCCGATCCATGTCGACAGCCCGCTTGCCACCAAGGCCTCGAAGGTCTTTGCCAGACACCACCGCGAGCTTGAGGACGGGGCGGTGCTGATGCAGGGCCTGCGCGCCCGCAACCTGCATTTCACCGAAACCCGCGAACAAAGCATGGCGCTGGACCGGCTGCACGGCTTTCACATCGTCATCGCCGCCTCGGGCATGTGCGATGCCGGGCGCATCCGCCATCGGCTGAAGAACTGGATCTGGCGCGACGAGGCGACGGTGCTGTTCACTGGCTTTCAGGCCGAGGGCACGCTGGGGCGCATCCTGCAGAACGGGGCGCAATCGGTCCGGATTCAGGGCGAGGAGTTCAGCGTGCGCGCCCGCATCCGGTCGCTGGAGCTTTACTCCGGCCACGCCGACGGCCCGGAACTGGCCGACTGGATCAAGGCCCGCCTGCCGCTGACCCATGACCTTTTTCTGGTGCATGGCGAGCCTGCCGCAATTCAGGGGCTGGCCGCGCGGCTGACCGGGGTTCTGGACGCCGCCCATATCCTGCAGCCCGAACTTGATCAGGCCTTTGATCTGACCGACACCGGCGCCCGGCGGGTGGAGGGGGCACCGCATCCGCGCTTGCCCGCAGGCAAGGTGGCGCGGCTCGATTGGCACAACGATGTCTCGCGGCTGATCCTTGACGTCAACGAGGCGCTGGCCGCCACCCCGGACGAAAAGCAGCGCGCCGTCCTGATCCGGCGCCTGCGGGCGGCCCTTGCCCCCGAAGAGGCGCGGCCGCACGACGAGGAGCGGCCGCCCAAGCGGCACTGATCCGGCAGGAAAGGGCGGGTCTATCCGCCGCTCGGGCCCGGTGCGGGGCTGAACCGCGCCTCGAACCCTGAACTGCCGCCGGGGCGGGGCGAGGCCAGTTCAAGCCGGCCGCCGCTGCGTTCGGCGATCGCCGCGACGATGGCAAGGCCAAGCCCGCTGCCGCTGCCTGCAAGGGCCGATCTTTCAAACCGGCTGGTCAGCCGGGCCAGTGCCTCGGCGGGTACCACCGGGCCGTCATTGGCCACCACCAGCGTGCCATCCGCCTGCAGCGCCACCTCGACCGGCGTCTCTGCCTGCCCGTGGCGCAGGGCGTTTTCCACCAGATTGCGCAGCAGGATCGCAAAGGCATCGGGATCAAGATCGGAGAGAAC
>JALQYS010000190.1 GCA_023254015.1 Paracoccaceae bacterium | reverse complement strand
GATTTGGGCATTGGACTGTCGACGCTGACGCGGTGGCTGAACGCCACCGGTTCGAGAGAACCCGCCATGGATGACCTTCGGCTTCATCGAAGCGGAGAAGGCCAGCTTCCCGATCAGCCGGATGTGCCACGTCCTTGGGGTCAGCCAGAGCGGCTTCTTTGCGTGGAAGGAACGGCCGGCTTGCCTGCGCCAGCAGGCCGCGCTTCTGCGGGCGCTCCGGATGCTGAAGGGCAGGGGCTGGAGGTGCTGATGGTCAGCTACGGGCAGCCGAGCGCGGCAATCCGGTCGGTGGAAGCGGGGTGGCGCACACAAAGGGGTATCGCATGAATATCGTCATCCTAACCGGCGCCGGAATCTCGGCCGAAAGCGGCCTTGGCACCTTCCGGGACAAGGATGGCCTTTGGACTCGGTACCGGATCGAGGATGTGGCAACCCCGGACGCCTACGCCCGAAATCCGGCGCTGGTGCATGAATTCTACAACCTCCGCCGCCACGGCCTACGCGCGGCCGTCCCGAACGCCGCCCATTTTGCGCTCGCCGACTTGGAACGTCGACATAGCGGCGGCTTCCTGCTCGTCACCCAGAACGTGGACGATCTGCATCAGCGCGCGGGGTCGCAGAACGTCCTCGCCATGCATGGACAGCTCCAGAATGCTTTGTGTGCCGGCTGTGGCCATGTCTGGCCTGCACCGGACCTGATGTTCCCCGAGGACCGCTGCGCGTGCTGCGATGCCCCCCTCTGCCGCCCGGACCTCGTCTGGTTCGGCGAGGATGTGCGGTTCCTCGACCAGATCATCGCGGCGACCGAGAAGGCGGATCTCTTCGCCCTGATCGGCACTTCGGGCAATGTTCATCCCGCGGCCGGGCTGATGGAACTGGCTCGCGAGTGCGGTGCAGCCACTGTGGAGATCAACCTCGAACCCTCTGCGGTGGCCTCCGCAGCCGACCGCGTGATCCTCGGGCGTGCGACGGAGATGGTACCAAGGTGGGTCGCGGACATCTTGTCGGGCCAGTCAGGCGGGTCACATCGAATGGCTGGCCCATCGGAATAGAAGAAGGATTGCGAGTTGGGCCGTGTTTGCAGTCGGCCGATTACCTGATCTGACCATCTTTGTCCAAGCCAAGGTTGAGCAAGGATCTTGTTTGCCCGGCAGGTTCGTACATGATCATCGAGCGGGAGGCGGCCATGAGGCATATTAACGGAAATTTCCTTTTCTCCGCGACCGACCTGATGCGGTTCATGGGCTGCGCGCATGCAACCACGCTCGATCTGATGCGACTGCGCGGCGAGGGGCCAGAGCCTCGAGAAGACAGTGAGGACGCGGCCCTTTTGCAGAAACAGGGCGACGCACATGAGGCGGCGCATCTGGAGAAGCTGAAGTCCGACGGGAAAGCCGTGCTGGAGATTCCCCGCGGCGATCTGGTCGCCGATGCGCAGGCGACCCGTGCGGCGCTGGTGCAGGGTGCCGAGGTTATAGCGCGACAATCTGGATGAGACGCGCGCGTCAATCTGGATGAGATCTACGTCGCGGCAGATGTGACGGTATCACCCTGATTGTCGCTGGCAAGAGCGTTGTCGCGGTTTGATTGACGCTCCGCGACAATCTGTGGCGTGTTGTTGATTGTCGCGAATGAGGCTGGTCGGCCACGGGATCGCTTTGCCTCCATCGCGGCGCGTCGTCGGTAGCTTTCGACGTTCATCTCGAAGATGGTCGCGTGATGAACGAGCCTGTCGACGGCGGCGAGCGTCATTGCCGGGTCCGGGAAGACCCGGTTCCATTCGCCGA
>JALQYS010000149.1 GCA_023254015.1 Paracoccaceae bacterium | reverse complement strand
CGCTAGTCCCACCATCGTGGGGGTCGTCTCGGTGTCGCAGTCGGTCTCGGCCTTGGTGCCGCCGATCTGCAAACCGCCCTCCTCGACCTGCCGGATCGTGCTGGAGAGGAAGGGCAGGCGGTCGGCCACCCGCTCGGTGATCATCAGCTCGCCCCGCTGCGCCCGGATCGGCGCCCGGAACTCCAGCTGCGGGCCAAGATGCGCCGCCCCCAGGCCCGCGCACAGAACCACGCGGCTGGCGCGGGTCTGACGGCCGGTCTCGTCCAAAAGGGCGAAACCAGCGCCCGCCGGGCGCACGGATACGACGCTGGCGCCGCCAGTGATGCGGACCCCGCTGGCAAGGCAGGCCTGCCGCAAGGCGAAATGCAGGCGCAGCGGGTTCACATGGCCATCAAGCGGGCAGAAACTCGCCCCGACCACGCGCTGACCGATGCCGGGCAGGCGCGCCGCAAGATCGGCGTGGTTCAGGAGTTCAAAAGATAAGCGGTCGTCCAGCGCGTTGGCCTGCCGGTGCAGGTCGTGGCCGAAAGCCTCATATTCCGCAGCGTCGGTGAAGAACTCGTAGCCGCCCTGCTGACACAGCGCCAGATCGACGTCGACCAGCCCTGACAGGCGTTTCGCAAAGTCGGGCCAGGCCTGCACCGCCTGAAAAGACCAGCGCGCATAGGGCGCATAGCCTGCGCCCTTGCCCTGCAACCAGACCAGCCCGAAATTCCCCTGCGAAGCGCGCATGTCGCCGTCGCGCCCGTCCAGCACCAGCACCTCATGCCCGCGCGCCGCAAGCCCGAGGGCCACGCACAGCCCTACGATGCCCCCGCCAATGATTGCTGTGCCTGCTTGCGCTGACATGGCCGATCTCCCCTTGCTGCAGGGATGACAGATCAGGGGCGAATATGTAAAATCCGAAGAATCGCGCTATCCATACGCCAATGCTATGAGTCTGACATGCGGCTTTCCCATCGGCAGATCGAGGCCTTCCGCGCCATCATCGAAAGCGGCTCGGTCACGGCCGCCGCCGATCTGCTGTTCCTGACCCAACCCTCGGTCAGCCGCCTGCTGGCCGATCTTGAGGCCGAACTCGGCTTTGCGCTGTTCGCCCGCATCGGCCGCAGCCTGACGCCCACGCCCGAGGCCGACGCGCTATATGAGGAGGTGCGGCGGTCCTTCGTCGGGCTTCAGGAAATCTCCCGCGTGGCCGATGACATCCGGCAATACCGCAGCGGCAGCCTGAAGATCGCGGCGATGCCGGCCCTTGGATTGCAGTTCCTGCCTGGCGCCATAGCCGACTTCACCGCTGAGCGGCCCGGCATCGCCGTCTCGCTTCGGGTGCGCAGTTCGCATGCCGTGGTGCAGCACCTCAGTTCGCAGCAATTCGACGTGGGTTTCAGCGCGCTGGACTTCGATCTGCCGGCGATCCGGCGCGAACCGCTGGGAACAATGCCCATGCTGGCGGTGCTGCCGCCCGGCCATGCGCTCTGTGACAAGGCGGTGCTGGAACCGCAGGATTTCCACCAACGGCCCTTCATCGCCCTTGGCAGCGAGATCAGCACAAGGTCCGACACCGACCGCTTCTTTGCCGATCATGGCATCAAGCCCCGCGTGGTCGCCGAGGCGCAACTGTCCTTCGCCATCTGCGCCATGGTCGCCGGAGGCGCGGGCGTTTCGATCGTCGAGCCGGTGACGGCGCTGCATTGCGCGCATCTCGGCATGGTCGTGGCCCGTCCGATCCGCCCGGTTCAGCCCTTCACCTATGACATCCTCACCCCGGCCCTGCGCCCCGCTTCGCGGCTGGTCAGCGATCTGGTGCAGCGGGTCCGCCAGCGGTTTGCCGGGCTTGCCGCGACAGAGGCTCAATCCCCCGGCGACAGGGCGTGAAGGCTTTGCCAGAACGTCTCGACCACCGGGGGTGCGGGCCGCGTGGTCTGGCGGATCTTCAACAGGTGCCGAAAGGCGCCAGGGTCGTCGGGCTGCAAGAAGGAGAGCGCGCCGCCCGTTGCACGCATCGCGCTTTCGGGCAGGATCGTGGCGCCCAGCCCGGCATGAACGAAAGCCAGAAGGGCCGTGGTATTGCGCGATTCAAGGCCTGAGCGCAGCACCAGCCCTTCGACGGCAGGGTTCTTCACCATCCCGCAGAGCGGGTTGACGATCATCGGCTCCAGTTCCATCAGTGCCCAATCCCTGCGGCCCTCGCTTGCCGCGCGGTCGATGGGGCCACCCACCCGGCAGACGATGCCCAGCGGCGTGCGTTCGATCAGCGTTCCTTCGCCGGCGTTTTCCGGTGCCGCCGAAACGATGCCGATATCCGCCTCGTCATTCTCGATCCGGCGGCGGACCGAGGCGCTGTCCACATCGTTGATTTCCAACCGCACATCCGGGCGTTCGCGGCGAAACCGCAGGATCACCGGGGGCAACAGACCGATGGTCGCAGACGGCACCGCCGCGATCCGCACCAGCCCGCCGGTCGCGGTGGCATAGCGGCGGATCGCGCCGACGCTGCGCTCGAACGCCTCGTTGGCGCGGCGGCTTTCCTCCAGCACCAGAAGGCCGAGCGGTGTCAGGCGGCTCTTGCGGCCAGCCTCGAACAGCGCGCCTCCGACCTCCTGTTCCAGTTGCAAGAGCATCATCGAGACGGCCGAGGGCGTTCTGCCCAGGGCCTCGGCCGCACGGGCCAGCGACCCCTGCGCGGCGGTGGTCTGGAAGACGCGCAGCATCTCGAGTTTCATTTCAGTTCTCCTGCAATTTCATTCAGAACTTCAAGATTGCCTGAATTGATAGGCGCGCCCTAAACCGGATGCAAAGGAAAGTGAGGCGCCATGACCCAGAATCAGCATCTTTATATCGCGGGCCGCTGGCAGTCCGGCATCTCGACGATCGAGAACCGCAACCCGTCCGACCTGTCGGACCTGATCGGCCATTATGACCAGGCCAGCGCTGAGCAGCTGGATCAGGCGCTGGACGCGGCGCGGGCGGCCCAGCCGGTCTGGTGGGCGGCCGGCATCCAGAAACGCCATGACGTGCTGATGGCCATCGGCACCGAGCTGATGGCCCGCGCCGGGGAAATCGGCCGCATCATCGCGCGCGAGGAAGGCAAGCCCTTGGCCGAGGGCAAGGGCGAGACCTATCGCGCCGGCCAGTTCTTTACCTATTACGCGGCGGAATGTCTGCGCAATCAGGGTGATCTGGCCGAAAGCGTGCGCCCCGGCATCGAGATCGACGTGCGGCGCGAGCCGGTGGGCGTGGTAGCGATCGTCAGCCCGTGGAATTTCCCGGTGGCGACGCCAGCATGGAAGATCGCGCCCGCGCTGGCCTTTGGCAATGCCGTGGTCTGGAAGCCCGCCAACCTGACCCCCGCCAGTGCGGTGGCGCTGGCCGAAATCATCGCGCGGCAGGATATTCCGCCGGGCTTGTTCAACCTGGTGCTGGGTTCGGGCCGCGAGGTCGGGCAGCGGCTGGTCGAAAGCCCCAAGGTGGATGCGATCAGCTTTACCGGCTCGGTGGGTGTCGGGCGCGGCATCGCGGCCGCAGCCGTGGCCAACATGACCAAGGTGCAGATGGAGATGGGGTCCAAGAACCCCATGCTCATCATGGACGATTGTGACCTGGATCTGGCCGTCACTCATGCCGCCAATGCGGCCTTTGGCGGGACGGGGCAGAAATGCACCGCAGCCAGCCGGCTGATCGTGCATTCCACGATCCATGACCAGTTCGCCGAGCGTCTGGTCGCGGCGGCCAAGGCGTTCAAGGTCGGCCACGCGCTGCAAGACGGCACCCAGATTGGCCCGGTGGTCAGCGAAAGCCAGCTTGCCCAGAACCTCGCCTATGTCGAAAAGGGCCGCGCCGAGGGCGCAGAGCTGCTGTGCGGCGGCGACCGTGTGGAACGCGAGACCCAGGGCTATTTCATGGCCCCTGCCGTGCTGGCCGGAACCCGCAATGACATGACCGTCAACCGCGAGGAAATGTTCGCCCCGATTACCTGCCTGATCAAGGCCGACAACTATGCCGAGGCGCTGTCCATCGCCAATGACAGCCAGTTCGGCCTGACCGCCGGGATCATGACCCGCAGCCTCTCGCGCGCCAGTCATTTCCGCGCCAACATGCGGGCGGGCTGCGTCATGGTGAACCTGCCCACCGCCGGCACCGATTACCATGTGCCCTTTGGCGGACGCGGCGCGTCCAGCTTTGGTTCGCGCGAACAGGGACGCTACGCAGCCGAGTTCTACACCAGCGTGAAGACCGCCTATGTCGCAGCGGGGGCGCCGGAATGACGCCGCTGATCGACGGCCTGCAATACGCCAACTGGTCGGAAAAGATCTTTCGCCAGATGCGCGCCGGTGGCGTGGATGCGGTGCATGTCACCATCACCTATCACGAGACCTTCCGCGAGACGGTGCAGGTGATCGAACGCTGGAACCGATGGTTCGAGCTGTTCCCCGACCTGATCTTTCAGGGGCGGACAGCCGCCGATGTGAGCCGCGCCCGCGACACCGGGCGCACCGCGATCTTCTTCGGCTCGCAGAATCCGTCCTGCATCGAGGACGACATCGGCCTGGTCGAGGTGCTGCACACGCTAGGCCTGAGGTTCATGCAACTGACCTACAACAATCAGTCGCTGCTGGCCTCGGGCTGCTACGAAGACACCGACAGCGGGTTGACCCGCATGGGCCGCGCCGTGGTTTCCGAGATGAACCGCGTCGGCATGGTCGTGGACATGAGCCATTCGGCCGAACGTTCCACGCTCGAGGCGATTGAGCATTCGACGCGGCCGATCACCATCAGCCACGCCAATCTGCACAGCTGGCACCCGGCGCTGCGCAACAAGTCGGATACGCTGCTGCGCGCGCTTGGCCAATCCGGCGGGTTTCTGGGTCTGTCGGTGTATCCGCATCACCTCAAGGGCGGCAGCGCCTGCACGCTTCAGGACTGGTGCGACATGGTGGCCCGCGCGCTGGATCTGGTCGGTCCCCGTCAGGTTGGGATCGGTACCGATCTGTGCCAAGACCAGCCCGACAGCATCGTCGAATGGATGCGAACCGGGCGTTGGACCAAGACGGTGGATTACGGCGAAGGCAGTGCCGATGCGCCGGGGTTTCCGCCGATGCCCGCATGGTTCCACGACAACCGCGATTTCGGCAGCCTCCGCGCGGGGCTCAAGGCGGCAGGGCTGGATCTCGCTGCTATCGACGGCGTGATGGGCGGCAATTGGCATCGCTTTTTTGAGATCAGTTTCGGCCCCGCTGAGATGCCACAAACACTATCGAGGCGCGCTGTCGGTTGACGGCGGCCCCATGACACAACGTTCAGGGAGGAACGACATGGCAGATATTTCGATGGAGGGAGGACGCAGCGCCCTGCAGCGGATCAACAGACCGCTGTTCGCGCTGTCGGGTGGGTTTATCCTGCTGTTTTGCCTATACGCGCTTGTGGACCTTGACGGGCTTTCGGCGGCGGTTGACTGGGGTTTTGCCGTTTCGGCCAAGTACTTCGGCCTTTACTGGCAGATCCTGATGCTGGCCACATTCTTGATCAGCCTTGTCCTTTGCGCGCTGCCTGGCGGTCGCGCGCGCCTTGGCGGGCTGTCGATGCCCGAGTTCAAGACCTTCAACTGGGCGTCGATGATCATGTGCACGCTGCTGGCCGGTGGCGGCGTGTTCTGGGCCGCAGGGGAGCCGATCGCGCATTTCCTGTCCACCCCGCCGCTGTTCGGCGAGGCGCCGACCGACCTTCAGGCCCGCGCCAATATTGCAATGGCGCAAAGCTTTCTGCATTGGGGCTTTCTGGCCTGGGCGATCCTCGGTTCGCTTTCGGGCGTCATGCTGATGCATTACCACTATGACAAAGGCCTGCCGCTGGCGCCGCGCACGCTGCTCTATCCCGTGTTCGGCGACCGGGCGATCAACGGTCCCATCGGCCTGATTGCGGACGCCACCTGCATCATCGCCGTGGTTGCGGGCACGGTCGGGCCGATCGGTTTCCTTGGTCTGCAGATGTCTTATGGCATCAATGCCCTGACCGGCATTCCCGATACCTTCGCCACGCAGGCCGTGGTGATCATGGCGCTGGTCGCGGTCTACACGCTGTCGGCCATTTCGGGCCTGGCCAAGGGTATCCAGATGCTGTCCACGCTGAACGTGATCCTGGCGCTCGGCCTTCTGGTCTTCCTTCTGGTATTCGGGCCGACCACGGCCATGCTGACCAGCTTCTTCGGCGGCATGGGCGTCTATCTTGAGAACTTCTTCCAGATGTCGATGTATCGCGGCGAGGCGGGGATGTTCGGCGAACCCGGCTGGCTTGGCTGGTGGACCGTGTTCTTCTGGGGCTGGTTCATGGGCTATGGTCCGCTGATGGCGATCTTCATCGCCCGGGTCAGCCGTGGCCGGTCGATCCGCCAGATCGTCCTCATGCTGTCAATTGCGGCACCGCTGATCACCAATTTCTGGTTCACCATTATCGGCGGGTCGGGCATCGCCTTCGAAATGGCCTCGCCCGGGGTCATTGCCGGACCGTTCGAGGGCTTCAACCTGCCCGCCGCGCTGCTGGCAATCACCAGCGCCATGCCGGCCGGGTTCATCCTGTCGATCCTGTTTCTGATCCTGACCATGATCTTTGTGGCCACCACCAGCGATTCGATGAGCTATGTGATCTCGGCGGCGATGTCCGAGGGCGAACCCTCAGTTGCGCTGCGCGCCTTCTGGGGGATTGCCATGGGGGTGATGGCGCTAATCCTGATCTCGACCGGGTCGGGCGGCATTGGCAAGCTGCAAAGCTTCATCGTCGTGACGGCAGTTCCGGTATCGATCATCCTGCTGCCATCGCTATGGGACGCGCTGCGAATCACCCTGATGCTGGGCCGCAAGGCCTGAGTCTTCGCCCGGGGGCGCCAGCCCCCGGGCCATACGGAACCGGAGAAGAAGATGAACCGCATGTTGCCCCAACCGACCGGCGATCTGGCCCGGTTCCGCCGTTCGCCAGATCAAGTGATGACGCTTGCTCGCATGGGGGCCGCCCATCCGACGCGGCTTTCGTTCCTGCGCCAGTTGCTGCGCCGAATGGAAAGCGAAGGCTGGCGCTTTGACCGCCCGCTGTGGGACATCAATGCGAAGGGTGTCGGCCGCGCGGTCTATCGCGCCATCGGCCCCGTCCGCACCTACAGCCTGGTGGCCTTTGCCCATGACCTGCCTGACGAGATGCGGTCCGACAGAGTGATTGCCACCGCCTGGGACGCGACCTTTGCCCTGTTCGATGGCAACCCCACGCCCGAGGATATTGCGCGGCTCGAAGCCAATGTTCCCCTGCAGGAGGCGGGCCGGATCACCCCGCACGAGCTGTCGCTCAGCCGCGCCAACCGCTCCGTCCGGCTGTTTGCACATGTGGTTGACCGGCTGGCGCAGGGCGAACAGCCCGACCCGGCCGAGGTCGCCGCCGTCGGCTATCTGATGCGCACCACCGCCGTATATGGCGCGGGCAAGTTCGGCGCCGCCGACCGTTCGATCATCGCCGACCGGCCGGAAATGGCGGCCCCTTTCCAGGCCGAGATGCTCAGCGTCTGGCTTACCCGCCAGTTCACCACCGACCTTGTTGAACATCTGGCGGCATCGAGGGGCGGCGAGCGCGCGGCGCGGCTGGATCCTGCCACCCGCCGCAGCCTTGGCGTTGGTAATTCCACCGGCCTCGGCATGGCACCGTTCCTTGTGCGCCATCCGGTTCTCATGAACAACTGGATGCGCGCACGGGAAGAAGCGCTAGCCCGCGTCCGCGCCCTGCCGACAGCCGATGGCGACACCATTCAGTCCCTGAATGCTGCGCTGGCCGAGGCCCGTCGCAACGCCGGACTGTGGCAGTCCGAGCACCCCATCCAGGTTGCAAAGCTGAAGGATCTCGATGCCGATCTTGACCTGATAGGAAACAAGCTTACGAACTGGCCCCGAACTTCACCCTATCCGTGGGACGATCTTTGGCACTGGGGCGAGGTCACGCTGACGCTGGAGGGGCAAGAGGCGCTTCTGTCCCTGATGCTTGAACCGCATGGAAAGCTCATCGACGATCTCGGCCCGACCATGTCCGCTGACGAGGCCATTGCAGCGCGCATCGATGGTGCAATGACCGTCGAGACCCTGCGTCGGCTGATCCGCGAGCATTTCCGCTGGGCGCTGGATATCGACTTCCGTGATTCCGCGAACGATGCCCGCTTCTGGTATGTGTCTGAGGAAAAGCTCGAACCGCGGTTGGGCGAACGTCACAGCGAAGACGGTGCCGAATTGGAACAACCACTCTGCATCGCCCGGCTGGTGCAGGAGCTGCACATCGCACTTCAAGGCGAAGACGGTGACACGACCGTCGCCGCCTTCCTGATGCGCGACCCCGGCCAGCGCTATGCTGCTCGGCGGGTGCAGATTGCCGAAGGCCACCCCTTCGCCGAAGTGCGTGACAACTTGATCGGCAAGGACATGCTGCCCATCGACCTGATGCGCTGCAAGCTGGCCTTCTTCGGCGCCAGCCGCTTTGATCCGCGGTCCGACAAATGGGTCCGTATCAGCATGTTCCAAGACATGCCCTATCCCGATGAAATGGCCGGGAGGAACCGGTGATGTCCTTGACGGAAGCCCATGATCCGACAGCCTCGGCGACGACCTTTTCAGAACATCCCGTGCCGCTGACCCGCTTGTCGCGCAACGAAGTGGAAACCCTGTGCCTGAAGGCCGCACGCGGCGCCGGCATGCCATGGGGGCTGGCCGAAGAAGCCGGCTTCGCGGCCGGCTGGTTGGCTGCCCGCGGCATTGATGGTCCGGCGGCCCTGCTGGCCCATCTTGCGGCGCGGCCTGCGGGAGGTGGTGCCCTGACCATCTCTGGCCGGATCTGGGCGGCGCAGGACGGGCGCGCGCTTTGCCCGATCACGGCCGGCGCGTCGCTGGACGACCACGCGGGCCTGCCGGAAGGCGTCTCTGCCGCGCCTGTCATGGTCGGGGCGTTGCGTCATCCGGTGCTTGCCGTTCCACATCTGGCGCGAATCGCCAAGGCGATCAATGCGGCGATCGAAATCGGTTGGAACGGCGAAAAGGCCTATATTTCGGCCGACGGTGAGGTGGATCCGGCACAGCTGACCGCGCTTTCCAAGCTGCAGGAAGCACAGGTTGTGCTGGTGACGTGCCGGGCGGAACACAAGATCGCGCCCCCTGCCCCCGACATGTGCCCTCTCTCGGCAGAGACGCTAGCCGGACTCAACGCGCTGTCAATGCGCACGACAGTTCCGGCATCCGAAACCTCGCGCCGGGGCGCTGGCGCGATGGTCAGCGACAATGACTGAAACCGAAGGAAGAATTATGACATTGACCCGCCTCAATCCCGGCCCCCGCATGAGCGAGGCCGTCACGGTCGGCGACATCGTCTTTCTGGCCGGGCAGGTGCCCGACGATCTGACGGCGGACATCACGACCCAGACCCGGCAGGTTCTGGCGAATGTCGATGCCGTGATGGCAGAACTGGGCGGCAGCAAGGCCGACATCGCGTCGGTCCAGGTCTGGCTGGCCGACATGGCGGATTTCGCTGGGATGAACGCCGTCTGGGACGCCTGGGTCGATCTGGGCAACCCTCCGGCCCGGGCGACAGGTGGCGTTGCTCTGGCGCGTGCAGGTATGCGCGTCGAGATGATCGTCGTCGCCCGTAATCCTAGGCGTCTTTAGGCTCACATCCGGTTGATCTCCGCTCGGCTGCTGGTCGATGCCGATTTGGGAGCGCAGACTCTGCCGCGAAATAGAACAGACCCGGCTGATGCGCCGGGTCAGCCCTTGTATCTCCAACGGCTGCGCATGGATAGGCCGTCAAAGCATCACTCAAGGCTTGTGAGTGCTCGAGTGGCTGGCAATGATCCAAGCCGCACGAGCGTGCATGCGTTTACGACCGGAATCGATGAACAGGATTGATCACCCCGCTCAAAAAGAAGCGGCACCCAAAGGTGCCGCAGTTTGCAGATCGTTACCGGTCTGCAGGGAGATCAAGTCACAGTGGATGCTATGAACTGCCAATGGCTGACGGAGCCAGCGTTCTCAAATCCGTGGTTGGGTCCCGCACCAGATTGGGCTGAACAGTTTGGCCCGCCTCGATTATCCGCTTGCCGACCATGTAGGCCCGCGGGTCGTTCATGGCGTCGACGGCCAATAGCCGTTTTCCCCCGAAGTACCAAACTGAGGCAGAGCCACCTTGGCCGAGCCGTTCAACCACCTGGTCGTATCCAGAATTCAGCCCGGCGATCTGGAGCTTGGTATCGTACTGGTCAGACCAGAACCAGGGTTTCGCGACATAGGTCATGCCGGTGCCAACCATGTTCTGGGCGACGCATTCGGCATGATCGATTGCGTGTCCAACGCTCTCAAGCCGCATGCGCCCGCTGCTGTGCGGAAACGAGGCGCAATCGCCTGCGGCCCATATTGAGGGATCCGAGGTTCGGCCCAGGGCGTCTGTCCAGATGCCGTTCTCAACTTTGAGACCGGCCGTTTCTGCAAGGGCGGTCGCTGGCTCCACACCAACCCCGACCAGCACGAAATCGGCGGCGATCTCCCTTCCGTCCGCCAATACGGCTGCTCGCACTCTGTCATCACCAAGAAGATGATCCAGTTTGGTGCTCTCGAGTACTCGCACCCCATGGTCTGTGTGGAGTTTGCGGAAGTAGTCGGCCGTTGCCGCAGACGCCACCCTCTGAAGAATACGCGGCGCGGCCTCAATGAGCGTAACTTCAAGGCCAAGGCTGGTGGCGACTGCGGCGGCTTCGAGCCCGACGTAGCCGCCTCCCACGATCAAAAGCCTCCGGCCTTCCACGAATTCCGGTGCCATTGCATCAATGTCGGCCAAGCCGCGCATGACGTACACACCGCCTAGGCTTCCCCCGATCCGTGCCGGCAGGCGTCGTGGAATGGAACCGGTTGTAAGAGCCAGCTGGCTATAGGCGAGCACGTCTCCGCCAACCTTTAGGGTCTTGGCAGCGGGGTCGATGTCGCTCACCCACTGGCCAAGTCGAAGATCAATGCCGTTATCGGCGTAGAAGTTCTTCGGCCTCACAAAAAGGCGCTCGGGGTCCATATCGCCCTTCAGGTACGCCTTGGACAATGGAGGTCTCTGATAGGGTGGAACCGGTTCCGCTCCGATCAGGGTCAGTTGGCCCCCATATCCTGTCCGCCATCAGCGCCCACGGAACAGTTTAGCGTGATTGCGTAGCTGGGGGTTTGCGGCTCATCTTTACCCCATATGGAGTTGAAGATGATGAAGAAACCCGTGACGACGAAGGCGCCTGCCGAGCAAGTTGTGAAAGATATCCGGCGCGCGACGCGCAAACTGCATTCGTCCGAGGAGAAGATCCGGATCGTGCTGTCCGGCCTTCGTGGAGAGGACAGCATTGCCGAACTGTGCCGCAAGGAAGGGATCGCCCAAAGCCTGTATTACAGCTGGTCGAAGGAATTTCTCGAAGCCGGCAAGAAGCGGCTGGCCGGTGATACGGCCCGCCAGGCGAATACAGGCGAGGTGAAGGATCTGCGCGCCGAGGCTTTGGCGCTGAAGGAACTGGTGGCCGATCTCAGCCTTGAAAACCGTCTGCTCAAAAAAAACATGAGCGGGGCTGGGGGAGATGCCGAATGAGGTATCCCGCCGCTGAAAAGTTGGAAATCATCCGGCTGGTAGAGCAGTCGCATCTGCCGGTGCGGCGCACCTTGGCCAAGATCGGCATCCCGCCCACCACATTTTACCGTTGGTATGACCGCTTTGTCGAACATGGGCCTGAGGGATTGGAAGATCGCCCTTCTTGCCCTTCCCGGGTCTGGAACCGCATCCCCGATGCGGTGCGGGATCAGATTGTGGCGCTGGCGCTGGACGAGCCGGAGCTATCGCCCCGCGAATTGGCAGTGAGGTTCACTGATACGGAAAAGTATCCTCGCCATGGTCCCTCGGACCAGTGGCGTTCCCATGGCTCGATGTCAGAGGCCTCAGTGTATCGCCTGCTCAAATCCCACGACCTGATCACCAGCCCCGCCTACGTCGTCATCAAGGCTGCGGATGAGTTTAAGGACAAGACCACGGCGCCAAACCAGATGTGGCAAACCGACTTCACCTACCTCAAGGTCATCGGCTGGGGCTGGTTCTATTTGTCCACGATCTTGGACGACTACTCGCGCTACGTCATCGGCTGGAAGCTCTGCAGTAACATGCGGGCTGAGGATGTCACTGACACGCTCGACATCGCCCTTGCCGCATCAGGCTGCGACAGTGCCAGAGTTCTGCACAAACCCAGGCTTCTGAGTGATAATGGCTCGTCCTATATCGCAGGGGATCTGGCGGAATATCTCGAAGACAAAGGCATGAAGCACGTCCGCGGCGCGCCGATGCATCCGCAGACCCAGGGCAAGATTGAGCGTTGGCACCAGACCCTGAAAAACCGCATCCTGCTCGAAAACTACTTCTTCGAGGGAGAACTTGAGGCCGCCATCGCCGCCTTCATCGACCACTACAACAACCGCCGTTACCACGAAAGCATCGGAAACCTGACACCGGCTGACGTCTACTTTGGGCGCGGCGAAACCATCCTGGCTGAAAGGAGGCGCATCAAACAGAAAATCATCCAAAACCGCCGCTTGAACCATCAGCGTCAAGCAGCATAACCTGAACCCGATGAGCCAAAGACTTCCACTCCAAAATTAGGCCGCCTGTTCCAAATCATTCGACGACGGACATGCCCGTTCCGAAGGCAAGGCCAAGCGGGTCGTGGACAATCGTCCCAAAATCTGACCGATCGGTCAGTGACAATATCATCTGACCGGCGTAAAGGGGCAGCAATGTCCCTTTTCCAGCGGCAGCATCAGGAATGTTATCATGGCTCGGACACGGGCGGCGGATTTCGAGGAAAAGCAGCGCGTCATTCTGGACCACGCGGCACAGGTCTTTGCCGATCAGGGGATGGAGAAAGCCTCCATGTCCCAGATTGCCAGCGTTGCGCAGGTGTCCAAGGCCCTGCTTTACCACTACTACCCCAGC
>JALQYS010000113.1 GCA_023254015.1 Paracoccaceae bacterium | reverse complement strand
GATGTGACGGTGTGCGAGGTGATGGACCGCGTGCTGCCGGTGGAAGATGCCGAGATTTCGGCTTTCGCCAAGAAGGCCTTCGTCAAGCAGGGCATGAAGATTCTGGAAAAAACCACGGTCAAGAAGCTGGACCGCAAGCCGGGCGTGGGTGTGACGGCGCATCTGGAAGATGCAAAAGGCACGGTAACTGCCGAATTCGACACGGTTATTTCGGCCGTCGGCATCGTGGGCAATGTCGAAAACCTTGGGCTTGAGGCTTTGGGCGTCAAG
This sequence comes from Paracoccaceae bacterium, assembly GCA_023254015.1. Classification (GTDB taxonomy): domain Bacteria; phylum Pseudomonadota; class Alphaproteobacteria; order Rhodobacterales; family Rhodobacteraceae; genus Tabrizicola_A. The sequence goes on along the minus strand of JALQYS010000113.1, from coordinate 2,440 downwards.
ATCGACCGCACCCATGTGGTGACGGATGAATTCTGCCGCACCGGCGTTCCCGGTCTTTACGCCATTGGCGACATCGCCGGCGCGCCTTGGCTCGCGCACAAGGCCAGCCATGAGGGCGTGATGGTGGCTGAGTTGATCGCGGGCGGCCATCCGCATCCGATCAAGCCGGGCTCGATTGCCGGCTGCACCTATTGCCACCCGCAGGTTGCTTCGGTCGGCATGACCGAGGCCAAGGCGAAAGAGGCGGGGTTCGAGGTGAAAGTCGGCCGCTTCCCCTTCATCGGCAATGGCAAGGCGATCGCCATGGGCGAGGCCGAGGGCATGGTCAAAACCGTGTTCGATGCCAAGACGGGCGAGCTTTTGGGCGCGCATATGGTGGGCGCGGAAGTGACCGAGATGATCCAGGGCTATGTCATCGGCCGCAGTCTGGAGACGACCGAGGCGGAATTGATGGAAACCGTCTTCCCGCATCCGACCATGTCGGAGATGATGCACGAGGCCGTGCTGGATGCCTACGGCCGGGCCTTGCATATCTGAGCGGAATCGATTTTTCTGCGAAAAATCAGGGGGGCGGATCGCCCCCCATTCCATTTCCGGCCAAAGGATATCTTCATGCGTGCGGCCTTGACCATCTTTGCGATCTGGGCGGCGGGTCTGGGAGCGGCGGCGCAATTCGGCAAGATCTCGGTCGCCTATGAGGCGCTGGGGCGGGCCTATGCGGCGCAGGCGGGCATCGGCATCGGGGTGATGGTGTCGATTGTCGGCATGGTGGGGCTGATCTTTGGCACCACGGCCGGGCTTCTTGTGGCGCGGATCGGCGCGCGGCGGGCCATGGTTGGGGCGCTGGCGCTGGGGGCGGCGGTCAGTGCGGTGCAGATGCTGTTTCCGCCCTATCCGGTGATGATGGTCAGCCGCCTGCTTGAAGGTGTTTCGCATCTGGTCATCGTGGTGGTGGGGCCGACGGCGATTGCCGGACTGACCGCGGCGCGCTGGCAGGGGGCGGTGATGACGCTGTGGTCGTCGTTCTTTGCGGTGACCTACGCGGCGCTGTTCTTTTTCGGCCCGCCGCTGGTGGCGGCCTCGGGGCCGGGGGCGCTGTTCGGGTTGCATGCGCTTTGGATGGCGGCTTGCGGCGGGCTTCTCTGGGCGCTTTTGCCCGCGGATGCCCGGGAAAAGGCCGGGGCGCTGGCGGGCAGCCTTTGGGCCGAGCATCGCAGGATCTACGCCTCGCCCTGGGTGGCGGCGCCGGCGACGGGCTTTGTCTGCTATACCATGACCTATGTCGCGGTTCTGACGCTGTTGCCCGCGATGATGCCGGACCAGGGGGCCTTTGTCGGCGTGGCGATGCCTTTGGTGTCGATTGCGGTCTCGCTGACCTTTGGCGTCTGGCTCTTGGGCCGGATGAGCGCGGTGCATCTGGTGCAGGCGGGCTTTGCCCTGGCCGTTCTGTCGGGGCTTGGCCTGTGGCTGGGCTGGGGGGGGCCGGCCGCGCTGGTATTTGCGCTGGGGGTGGCGGGCAGCCTGGGCATCGTGCAGGGGGCAAGCTTTGCCGCCCTTGCCCAGTTGAACGCCACCTCCGAGGATCGGGCGCAGGCGGCCGGTGCGATTGCGCAGCTTGGCAACCTTGGCACCACCTGCGGCACGCCGATCCTCGTCTGGCTGACCGAGCGGGCCGGCAGCACCGGGCTGGTGCTGTTCGTCACCGGCTTTTCCGCGCTTGGCATCGCCCTTCACGCCCTGCAGGCGCGGCGACGGGCCCTCAGCGTTGAACCGCGCCGCCCGCGTTGACCCAATCGCCGAACCCGCCGATGTTATGGGCGGTATAGCCCATCCGCGCCAGCGCCTGCTGCGCCATGCCGGCACGGCCGCCCACGGCGCAGAACACGCAGACCGGTTTGGCCGGATCAAGCCGCTTGTCATGGTCGGGGGTCTGCGGATTGGCCTTGAGCGGCACCATCGAGACCGGGATCGTCACGGCGCCCTTGGCCGTGCCCGAGGCGGCGATCTCGGCCGCTTCGCGGACATCCAGCAGGGTGATTTCGCCTTTGGCCGCCAGGGCGACCGCATCGGCGGCGGTCAGGCGTTTGGCGGAAGAGCCGAAGATCGAGAGCATCTGTAAACCTTTCAGGGTTGGTTTCCGCCTATATATTCAATTAGTCGAATTTGTAAAGGGCCGGATCGGGTTTTCGCGCATGTTCCCGATGCGTTCACAATTTCCGGTTGGAAAGCGCCCGAAATCCGCCTACATCTGTACAGGTCTGGCGGGGTGCATCATGGCGGAACAGAAGTTCATCGAGGTTCGGGGCGCGCGCGAACACAACCTCAAGGGCGTGGATGTGGACATCCCGCGCGATCAGTTCGTGGTGATTACCGGGCTGTCGGGCTCGGGCAAATCGTCGCTCGCGTTTGATACCATCTATGCCGAGGGCCAGCGCCGCTA
>JALQYS010000546.1 GCA_023254015.1 Paracoccaceae bacterium | reverse complement strand
CCCCTTTGGCGCGCTGCAAGAGCTGACCAACCGCATCGCCAAGGCCCTGCATATCCCGCAATGGACGCTGCCTTGGGGTCTGCACGAACGCCTGTGGCCGATCAAATACATGATCTTCCTTGGGCTGTTCGGTGTGTCGCTGATGTCGATCGACCAAGCCGAACACTATGCCGAGATCGAACCCTTCAAGACCGCCATCGTGCTGAAATTCCTGCGGGCATGGCCTTTCGTGGCCTATGTCGCGGCGCTGCTTATGGCGGGGCTGTTCGTCGAACGCTTCTACTGCCGCTATCTTTGCCCCTTGGGCGCGGCGCTGGCCATTCCGGCTCGGTTGCGGATGTTCGACTGGCTGAAGCGGTATCACGACTGCGGCAATCCCTGCCAGACCTGCGCCAATGAATGCATGGTCCAAGCCATACACCCGACCGGAGAGATCAATCCGAACGAGTGTGTCAACTGCCTGAATTGTCAGGTGCTTTATCAAAGCAAAACGAAATGCCCCGTTGTCATCCGCCAAGTCAAACGGCGGGCGGCGGTGGGAAGCGCCGAAATGCCCAAGCGGGCGGCAGGCGATCTGATCAACCACCCCAATGTGAAAGGACCGAAAAATGTCTGATACTGAAAAAGCCGGCATCAGCCGCCGTGGACTACTGGGCGCGACCGCAACCGGCGCTGCCGTTCTGGGCGGCATGGGGTTGCCGCGCCTGTCGCTGATGGGCGGGGCTGCAGGACTTGCCACCGTTGCAGGATCAACCGCAGCCCGCGCTGAAGGCGGCGCTGCCATCGCCCCCGGCCAGCTGGACGAATACTATGGATTCTGGTCCTCGGGCCAGACCGGCGAGATGCGCATCCTTGGCATCCCCTCGATGCGCGAGTTGATGCGGGTGCCGGTGTTCAACCGCTGCTCGGCCACCGGCTGGGGCGTGACCAATGAATCGCTGCGCGTCCATCAGCGCACGATGACCGAAAAGACCAAGAAGTTCCTCGAAGCCAACGGCAAGAGGATTCACGACAACGGCGACTTGCACCACGTCCACATGTCGTTCACCGACGGCAAGTATGACGGCAAGTATCTGTTCATGAACGACAAAGCGAACACCCGTGTCGCCCGTGTCCGCGCCGATGTGATGAAATGCGACGCCATTCTGGAAATCCCGAACGCCAAGGCGATTCACGGGATGCGGCCGCAGAAATTCCCCGCCACCAAATACGTCTTCTGCAACGGCGAGGATGAGGCCCCGCTGGTCAACGACGGCACCACGATGCAGGACGTCTCGACCTATGTGAACATCTTCACCGCGGTCGATGCCGAGGCGATGCTGCCCGCGTGGCAGGTGATGGTTTCGGGCAACCTTGACAACTGCGATGCCGATTATGAGGGTAAGTGGGCCTTCTCGACCAGCTACAACAGCGAAATGGGCATGACGCTGGCCGACATGACGGCAAGCGAGATGGATCACGTCGTGGTGTTCAACATCGCCGCCATCGAGGCCGCCGTTGCCGCCGGCGAAGGGCAAGAGCTGAACGGTGTGCGCATTCTGGACGGGCGCAAGGATGCGAACAGCAACTTTACCCGCTATATCCCGATCGCCAACAACCCGCACGGCTGCAACATGGCGCCGGACAAAAAGCACCTGTGCATCGGCGGCAAGCTGTCGCCCACCGTCACCGTGCTGGACGTGACCAAGTTCGACGCCCTCTTTGAAAAGCCCGCCGCCGAGGTTGACCTGCGCAGCCCCGTCGTGGCCGAGCCGGAACTGGGCCTTGGCCCGCTGCACACCGCCTTTGACGGCCGCGGCAACGCCTATACCTCGCTCTTCCTCGACAGCCAGGTGGTCAAGTGGAACATCGAGGACGCGATCAAGGCCTATGCCGGCGAAAAGATCGATCCGATCAAGGACAAGATCGACGTGCAGTATCAGCCCGGCCACCTGAAAACGGTGATGGGCGAAACCTCCGAAGCGGAAAACAACTGGCTGGTCTGCCTGTGCAAGTTCTCGAAAGACCGCTTCCTGAACGTCGGCCCCCTGAAGCCCGAAAACGATCAGCTGATCGACATTTCGGGCGACAAGATGGTGCTGGTGCATGACGGCCCGAACTTTGCCGAACCGCACGACGCCATTGCCGTGGCGGCCTCCAAGCTTAACCCGCTGTCGGCCTGGAACCGGCAAGACCCGATGTGGGCCGAGACCCGCAAGCAGGCCGAGGCCGATGGCGTCAATCTGGACGAATGGGCCGATACGGTGATCCGCGACAAGGATGACCCGAAGAAGGTTCGCGTCTACATGTCCAGCCAGGCGCCGTCGTTCAGCCTTGAAAGCTTTACCGTCAAGGAAGGCGACGAGGTTACGGTGATCGTCACCAACCTTGACGACATCGACGACCTGACCCACGGCTTCACCATGGGCAACCATGGCGTGGCGATGGAAGTGGCGCCGCAGGCCACCACGTCCGTCACCTTTGTCGCGGCACAGCCGGGCGTCTACTGGTACTACTGCCAGTGGTTCTGCCACGCGCTGCACATGGAAATGCGCGGCCGGATGTTCGTGGAACCGGCAGGGGCGTGACGACCATGCTGGCGCGCCTGTCCCTGTGTCTTGCCCTGCTGTCAACGCCCCTCTGGGCGGCGGAGCGGCATGTCGAGCCAGGGGCGGGCACGCTGGCCAAGGCTATCGCCGGGGCAGCCCCCGGCGATGTGCTGATCCTCTCCGGCGGGGCCTATCTGGGCCCCGTCACCATCGACCGGACGCTGACCGTGAAAGGCGACGGCACCGCCACCATCGACGGCGGCGGCCAGGGCTCGGTCATCACCATCACCGGCGATGAGGTGGTTCTGACCGGCCTGCATGTCACCGGATCGGGCAAGGTGAACCAGGATCTCGACGCCGGCATCAAGATCGTGAAAGGCGCCGACCGCGCCCGGATCGAAGGCAACCGCCTGACCGACAACATGCACGGCATCGACGTGCATGGCGGGCTTGATACGCTGGTGCGCGGCAACCAGATCGAGGGCCGCCAGAACGACCACATGAACGAACGCGGCAACGGCATCTACGTCTGGAACAGCCCCGGCACGGTGGTAGAGGGCAACAGCGTGCGCTGGGGCCGCGACGGCATCTTCTCGAACGCCTCGCGCAAGGGCACCTACCGCAACAACCTGTTCCGCGACCTGCGCTTTGCCGTGCATTACATGTACACCCATGACAGCGAAGTGTCGGGCAACATCAGCATCGGCAACCATCTGGGCTTTGCCATCATGTTCTCTGACCGCGTAGTCGTGAAGGACAACATGTCGCTGGGCGACCGCGAGCATGGCGTGATGCTGAACTTTGCCAATGGCGCGGATGTGGCGGGCAATCTGGTGCGCGGCGGCACCAAGAAGTGCCTGTTCATCTACAACGCCCACAAGAACCTGATCTTCCACAACCGCTTTCAAAACTGCGGCATCGGCATCCACTTTACCGCCGGGTCAGAACGCAACATGCTGACCGAAAACAGCTTTCTGGGCAATCAGGAGCAGGTGAAATACGTCGGCACCCGCCATATGGAATGGAGCCTTGAGGGAAGGGGCAACTTCTGGTCCGACCATCCCGCCTTTGACCTGAACGGCGACGGCATCGCCGATGGCGTCTTTCGCCCCAATGACCTGATGGACCATATCCTGTGGTCGCAACCCGCCGCCGCCCTGCTGACCGGCTCTCCCGCCGTGCAACTGGTGCGCTGGTCGCAGTCCTCGTTCCCGGCGATCCTGCCCGGCGGCGTGACCGACAGCCACCCCCTCATGCAGCCCCATGACATTCCCGTGCCGGATGACATCGCCGCCTTCGAGGCCGAAGTCGCCGGACGCTGGAGCAAAGGCCACTACGATGACCTCGACCCTGACGATCTCGAAACTCACTAAGCGCTTTGGCGATGTGGCGGCCCTGTCGGGGGTCAGCCTGTCGGTCGCCCCGGGCGAGCGGGTGGCGCTTTTGGGCCATAACGGCGCGGGCAAATCGACGCTGATGAAGATCATCCTTGGTCTGATTCCGGCCAGTTCCGGCGAGGTGACCATCTGCGACGCGGCCCCCGGATCGGCGGCCGCCCGCAGCGCCGTGGCCTATCTACCGGAAAATGCGGCCTTTCATCCGGCCCTGACCGGCGAAGAGCAGATCCGCCACTATCTGCGGCTGCGCGGGGAAAATCCGGGTCAGGCGGCCGAACTGCTGGAAAAGGTCGGCCTGTCCCATGCGGCCCGGCGGCGGATCGGCACCTATTCCAAGGGCATGCGCCAGCGTGTCGGGCTGGCGCAGGCGCTGATTGGCGCGCCGCGGCTTTTGGTGCTGGATGAACCCACTTCGGGCCTTGATCCGGTGTCGCGGCGCGAATTCTACGCGCTGCTTGATGAGCTCGCCGCCCGGGGCGCCTCGATCCTTTTGTCCTCGCACGCCCTGACCGAGGTCGAGGCCCGCACCGACCGGATCGTGATCCTGTCCAGGGGCCATCTGGTGGCCGAGGGCACGCTGGCCGATCTGCGCCGCCGGGCCGATCTGCCGGTGACGCTGCATGTCACGGCCCGCAACGGCTATGCTCCCGAAATCGCCCGCAGCCTGCCCGGCGCCATCGTGCTGGAGGGGGCGTTGCACCTGACCTGTCCGCAATCCGAAAAGCTGGCGACCTTGGGCGTGATTGCGGGTCTGGGCGACAAGGTGGCCGATCTGGACGTGCTGCCGCCCAGCCTTGAGGATCTTTACAGCCACTTCAGCCAAGGGGGCGCAAGATGAACCGCATCCTCTCGACCGCCGGGACCGAGTTCCGCATTTCGTTGCGCAACCGCTGGGTCGCGATTGCCATGGGGCTGATGGCGGTGTTTTCGCTGGTCTTGTCGCTGGCCGGCTCGGCCCCCACGGGGGGGCTGGGGGTAGACCGGCTGTCGGTCACCGTGGCCTCGCTCACCTCGCTGTCGGTCTATCTGATCCCGCTGCTGGCGCTGTTGATGAGCTTTGATGCCATCGCGGGCGAGGCAGAACGCGGCACGCTGCCGCTTTTGCTGGCCTATCCCATCGCCCGCGAAGAGGTGCTGCTGGGCAAGCTGATGGCGCATCTGGGCATTCTGGCGGTTGCCGTTCTTCTGGGGCACGGGCTGGCGGCAGGCGTGGCGATCTGGGCCGATCAGGGCTCCTTGGCCGGGCTTCCGGCGCTGTGGCGGCTCAGCTGGTCGTCCGTCTTTCTGGGGGCGACCTTCCTTGGCGCGGGCTATGCGCTTTCGGCGCTGTCGCGGCGGCCTTCGGGGGCGGCGGGGCTGGCCATCGGCCTGTGGCTGGGGCTGGTGGTACTCTATGACCTGGCGCTTCTGTCGGCCATCGTCGCCGACAACGGCGGCTGGTTCACGACCGAGGCCTTTCCTGTGGCGCTGCTGGTCAACCCCGCCGATGCCTTCCGCCTGTTCAACCTGACGGCCTCGGGCGCGGCGGCTGCGGCGGCTGGCGTGGGCGGGGCGGCGGATGCCATACCGCTCTGGCAATCGCTGGCCTCGGTCGTGCTGTGGCCCATGGCGGCGCTGGCCCTTGCCGCGGCCGCCTTCCGAAAGGTCACGCCATGAAACGCGCGCTGATTTTCGCCCTGCTGCTGACGGCCTGTCAGGAGGATGTGGCCCAGAACACCACCCCCCTGCCCCTGACGCCGGAAACCGTCGGCCATTTCTGCCAGATGAACCTTCTGGAACATGACGGCCCCAAAGGGCAGGTGCATCTTGAGGGCCTGCCCGGTGCGCCGCTGTTCTTCAGCCAGGTCAGCGACACCATCGCCTATCTGCGCCTGCCCGAGCAAAGCCACAAGGTGCTGGCCGTCTGGGTCAGCGACATGGGGGCTGCGGGCGCAACCTGGTCCGCGCCGGGTGCGTCCAACTGGACCGACGCCCGCAGCGCCCATTTCGTCGTGGGCGCGGCGGTTGAGGGCGGCATGGGCGCGCCGGAAATCGTGCCCTTTGCCGATCCGGCCGCCGCGCAGGCCTTTGTCGCCCGCCATGGCGGCACGGTGATGGGGCTGGATCAGATTCCCGACAGCGCCGTCATTGCCCCCGTCCCGGATGCCGCCGCCGGCGATGAAAACTACTCCAGCCGCTTGCGCGCGCTCTCGGACCCTTCGAAGGATTGACCCCATGATCACCCGCCGCCGCTTTCTTGCCATTTCCGCCGCCCTTGCACCGACAATGGCGCTGGCCAGCCAGCCCGCTCTGCATGTCGAGACAGGCATTGCCCTTGGCGCGCAGGTCACCTTGCGGCTTCAGCATCCCGACGCCCCGGCCCTTGCCGCGCAGGCCATGGCCGAAATCCGCCGGCTGGAGGCGATCTTCTCGCTCTACCTGCCCGACTCGGCCCTGGCGCGCCTGAACCGCGACGGCGCCCTGGCCGATCCACCCTTCGAGATGCTGGACTGCCTGACATTGGCGGGGGCGGTGCACCGGGCCAGCGCGGGCCGGTTTGACCCCACGGTTCAGCCCCTCTGGCAAGCCGAGGCCAAGGCCCTGGAACGCGCCCAACCCCTGACCGAGGCCGAGCGCACGGCACTGTCGGCGCGGATCGGCTGGCCGAAGGTTGTCGCCACGCCCGAGGCGATCACTCTGCAACCCGGCATGGCGCTGACGCTGAACGGCATCGCGCAGGGCTTCATCGCTGACCGGGTCGCCGCCCTTCTGGCCCAACAGGGGCTGACCCGGGCGCTGATCGACACGGGCGAGATGGTGGCCCTGCCCGAAGGCCACTGGCCCGTGCACCTGCCCGACCGCAGCGAACTGCCGCTGCAAGGCCGCGCCCTTGCCACCTCGGCCCCCTTGGGGATGACGTTCGGCAGCGATGGCAAGACCAGCCATATCCTGAACCCGATGACCGGCCACCCGGTGCAATCGGGCTGGCAGGCCATCAGCGTCTCGGCCCCGTCGGCGGCCCTTGCCGATGCCCTGTCGACGGCGCTGTGCCTGACCAAGGGCCGGTCCGAGGCCGAAGCCATTTGCGCAGCCTTTGCGGGTGCCAAACTGGAGGTGGCCATTCCGGCCTGACGCGCGCTTAGCCGGCCCGCCACAAGGGCCGGCCGGCTGCGGACTAAAGGAAATCTTCCTCTTCGCCCGCCACGTCGATGCCCAGGGCCTCAAGCCCCGCCTCAAGGTTTTCGGCCAGATGGGGCATGCCCATCAGGTAATCCTCGGTCGGTGTCGTTGCCTCGGCATAGGCGGTGGCCACCGCTTCCATGAAGTCCTCAGGCTCGAACGCGCCACGCCCGAGGCGATCACTCTGCAACCCGGCATGGCGCTGACGCTGAACGGCATCG
>JALQYS010000527.1 GCA_023254015.1 Paracoccaceae bacterium | reverse complement strand
AAAGACCACGGCTTTTTGTCCGTAACGCGTTGTTTTTGCGTCGATACCGGCAGCTTGCCGAACGGCAGAGATGCGACCATCCGATCAACAAGGGCGTGCTGTGTGCCAAGGGGGCTTCCGGCATCATGCAGGTCACCGCCCCCAGCCGCCTGCGCGCGCCCTTGAAACGCGTCGGTCCGCGCGGATCGGGGGCTTTTGAGGAAATCAGTTGGGATGAGGCGCTGGAGCTTGCGGTCGCCTGGATGAAACCCCTGCGCGACACTGCGCCCGAGAAATTCGCCTTTTTCACCGGGCGCGATCAGTCGCAATCGCTGACCGGCTGGTGGGCGCAAATGTTCGGCACCCCGAATTACGCGGCCCATGGCGGGTTCTGTTCGGTCAATATGGCGGCGGGCGGCATCTATACGATTGGCGGCGCGTTTTGGGAATTCGGTCAGCCCGATTGGGACCGCACCAAACTGTTCGTGCTGTTCGGTGTGGCCGAGGATCACGATTCCAACCCCATCAAGATCGGCCTTGGCAAGCTGAAGGCGCGGGGCGGGCGGGTGATTGGCGTCAACCCGATCCGGTCTGGCTATAACGCGGTTGCCGATGACTGGTTCGGCATCACGCCGGGCACCGACGGGCTTTTGATCCTGTCGCTGGTCCATTGCCTGCTGGAGGCGGGCAAGGTGGATCTGGACTATCTCGCGCAGTTCACCAACGCGCCCTTGCTGGTGGTCGAGGAGGGCCCCGACAAGGGCCTGATCCTGAAGAATGCCGAAAGCCAGCCCTTTGTGATCGACCGCCGCACGGGCCAGCCCGCCCCTTGGGATGGCAAGGGGGTAGAGCCTGATCTGGGCGCGACCTGGCAGGGCAATCGCACGGTGTTCCAGCACATGGCCGCGCGCTATCTCTCGCCCGACTACGCGCCCGAGGCCGTGGCCGCGCGCTGTGGCATCCCCGCGCCGCGCATCCGCTCCCTTGCCGCCGAGCTGGCCCGCGTCGCCTTTGACGAGGCCTTTGTGCTGAACCGGCCCTGGACCGATTTTCGCGGCAACCGGCACGAAACCATGCCCGGCCGGCCGGTCAGCTTTCACGCCATGCGGGGGATTTCCGCCCATTCCAACGGCTTTCAGACCGCCCGCGCACTGCATCTGTTGCAGATCCTTCTCGGCACGGTCGAGGTGCCGGGCGGCTATCGACTGAAGGCCCCCTATCCCAAACCGGTGGAGGCGCATCCGACACCCCATGCCATCGCCGCGCCGGGCAAACCTTTGGCCGGGCCGCATCTGGGCTATGTCCGAAGCCCCGAGCAGCTGGCGGTGGATGCGGGCGGGACCCCCTTGCGCATCGACAAGGCGTTTTCCTGGGAAAACCCGTTTTCCGCCCATGGGCTGATGCAGATGCTGATCCCGAACGCCCATGCGGGCGACCCTTACCGCATCGACACGCTGCTTCTTTACATGGCCAACATGGCGTGGAACTCGTCGATGAACACGGCGAAGGTGATGCAGATGCTGACCGACAAGGGGGCGGATGGCGACTACATCATCCCCCGCATCATCTATTCCGACGCCTATGCCAGCGAAATGGTGGCCTATGCCGATCTGATCCTGCCCGACACCACCTATCTGGAGCGGCACGACTGCATCAGCCTTCTGGACCGCCCGATTTCCGAGCCCGACGCGGCGGGCGACAGCATACGCTGGCCGGTGATCGCGCCAGACCGCGATGTGCGCTGCTTTCAGTCGGTGCTTCTGGACCTTGGGGCGCGGCTGGGCCTGCCCGGCATGGTGAAGGATGATGGCAGTCCGAAGTTCAGGGATTACGCCGATTACATCGTCCACCATGAACGCCGCCCCGGCATCGGCCCGCTGATCGGCTGGCGTGGCGATGGCCACGACGAAGGGCGCGGCGCGCCGAACCCCGAACAGCTGAACCGCTATATTGAAAACGGCGGCTTCTATCAGGCCCATGTGCCGCAGGAGGCGGCCTTCTACAAACCCTGGAATGCCGCCTATCAGGACTGGGCGGTAGAGCTTGGGCTTTACGAGACGCCGCAGCCCTATCTGTTTTCGATCTGGTCCGAGCCGATGCGCCGCTTTCAGGCCGCGGCCGAGGGGATTGGCCCGATCCAGCCGCCCGACCACCTGCGCGCAAGGCTGCGGCAGGCGATGGACCCTCTGCCGGTCTGGTATCCGCCCTTTGGCGATGCCGAGGCGGCGGGCTGGGGCTATCCCTTGCACGCACTGACTCAGCGGCCGATGGACATGTATCACAGCTGGGGCAGCCAGAACGCCTGGCTGCGTCAGATCCGGGGCACCAATGTGCTTTATCTGCCCAGCGATGTCTGGGAGGAACATGGTTTTGCCGAGGGCGATCATGCAAGGGTGATCTCGCCCAATGGCGGCATCACCGTGCCGGTGGCGCATATGGCGGCGCTGAACCCGCGCACGGTCTGGACCTGGAATGCCATCGGCAAGCGCAAGGCGGCCTGGGCCTTGGCCGAGGGAGCAAGCGAGGCGACAACGGGGTTTTTGCTGAACCACCTGATTTCGGAAACCCTGCCCGACAGGGGCGACGGGCAGCGCCTGCCGAACGCCGATCCGGTGACGGGACAGGCGGCGTGGTTCGACCTGCGGGTGCGGATCGAAAGGGTCGGCCCCGGGGACCACAGCGCGCCGGTCTTCGGGCCGATCCCGCGCGTCGTGCCACAGGGAAAGGAGCGGGGATGACGGAATGTGCGCGCA
>JALQYS010000406.1 GCA_023254015.1 Paracoccaceae bacterium | reverse complement strand
ATCCGGGCGATGTCGAACGTCTGCCGCCACCGCATGTCGACGCTTTTGGAAGGGCGCGGCCATGCCCGTTCCATCGTCTGCCCCTACCACGCCTGGACCTACAACCTGGACGGCACCCTGCGCGGGGCGCCCGCGATGACGCTGAACGAAGGCTTCTGCAAGGAAGACATGGCGCTGCCGCGGGTGCGCTGTGAGGTCTGGCAGGGCTGGATCATGGTCGCGCTGAACCCCGAAGCCGCCTCGCCCGAAGTCACCCTGAAAGGTGTGCGCGAGCTGATCCCAAATCTCGACATGTCCACCTACACCGAAACCTGGCGCGAGACCTTCCGCTGGGCCACGAACTGGAAGGTGCTGGCCGAGAATTTCATGGAAAGTTACCATCTGCCGATGTGCCATGCCGGCACCATCGGCGGGGCGTCGAAACTGGAAGAGATGGTCTGCCCCGAAGGCAATGATGCCTTCAACTATCACTGGATCCTGAAGAACGACAGCGTGCCCTTGGCGCTGGCCCATCCGTCGAACACCACGCTTGAGGGCGATGACCGCCGCAAGACCTGGCTTCTGGCGATCTATCCGTCGCTGCTGATCACGCTCACCCCGGGCTATTTCTGGTATCTGTCGCTGACGCCCGACGGGCCGGGCCATGTGAACGTGCTGTTCGGTATGGGCATGTCGGCCGACTGGCTGGCCGACCCCGAAGCCGAAAGCCATCTGGCCAAGGTCAAGGCCCTGCTCGACGATGTGAACATCGAAGACAAGCGCTGCACCGAAAAGGTCTATCGCGGGCTTCTCAGCGACATGGCCGAACCGGGTCCGCTGTCGCATCTGGAACGGCCGAACTTCGAATTCGCGCAGTACCTGGCCAGCCGCGTCCCGGCCTGACGGCTGCAAGCCCCCTGACCCCAACGATTGACCCCGGGCGATCCCCGAACCGGATCGCCCGCGAAGAGCAGGCGTCAGCCCGACGATGAGCCCGGCCCGATCAATCCTGCCGCGCACCAGTCGTCAAAGACCTGCAGCGCCGCGTCGTGGAAGGCCGGGTCATTGATATGGGCATCCAGCCGGACAAGCGTGACATTCGGCGGGCAGGATTGCTCCATTTCATCGACAAAGGCCGCCAGCGCCGCAGGATCGGCCAGCGGGCCGCCTTCGCGGTCCCATTCATTGCCGCCTTGGGTGGGCAAGAGGAACACCACCGGCCCCGTAGCCTTGCCAAGCTTTTCGCACATCACCCGCGCCAGCGCCCGGCGCTGCTCGGCCGTCTGCACCACCGAGGTCAAGAGCCGGTTATGGGCATGGGCGGGCGTGTCCTTGAACGCCTTGGGCAAGGGATGCCAGCCGACAAAGTCGATCAGGTCATAACAGCCGATCGAGACGATCTGCGGGATGCCCGCGCGACCGGCGTTTTCCATGCGGTCGGCCCCGGCCGAGATGGCCGAGCCGAAAAGGTGGTTGCCCACCTCTTGCGGAGCGAAATCCATGACGGCGGCAAAGGCGCCCTCGGCCGCCAGACTTTCAAAGGCCCGCCCGCCCATGCCGGTGGCATGGAACACCGCGACCTCATAGCCCCGCGCCTCGAGGGCCGGTTTCAGCGTGGTCATATAGCGCAGCACGGTCTTACCGAATGAGGTCATGCCGATCAGCGGCTTCTTGTGGTCAGGCGGCTCGACCGCGCGGGCCGCGCCCAGAACCGCGCCCGCAGCCTGCGACAAGGAGGCCTTGCAGACCGAATTCAACCCATAAAGCCCCCCCGCCCAAAGGATCATCTGGGTGTCGGCGGCCAGCCGTTCCGGCGGGATCATCGGCGAGAAGCTGACGGTGGAGACAATGTATTTCGGCACGCCCAAGGGCAAGGCGGCGCAAAGATCCAGCGCCAGATCCGTGCCCATCGAGCCGCCCAGCACCAGCACCCCATCAAAACGCCCCTCGCGGTAAAGCCGCGCCGCCAGCGCCGCCGATCCCCGCGCCATGGCCTGCATGGCGGTGTTTTCATCCTCGGCCGCGATGATGGCGTCAATCGTCGTGCCCGCCTCGGCAACGACATCATGCTTTGACCAGTCGGTCGGCCGGGCAGGATTGCCCAGGACCGAGACATCCATGGTCAGCACCTCGCCCCCCTGCTGGCGGATGACCGAGGCGATATAGGTCAGCTCGTCGTCCTTGGTGTCATAGGTGCCGACGATCAGGATGCGATTGCCCATGGAAGGTTCCTTTGACTGGCGGCGGAGCGGGGGTTTCACACCCCCGCACCCCCGTGGGATATTTGAGCACAGAGGATGGGATCAGAGTTGAATCCAGGCGGTCTTCAGCTCGGTGTATTTGTCCAGCGCATGGAGCGACTTGTCGTGCCCGTTGCCGGATTGCTTCATGCCGCCCAGAGGCACGGTATTGTCCGCCCCGCCATAGGTGTTGACATGAACGACGCCCGAGCGAATGGCGCGCACCATGCGGTGGGCTCGGGAGAGGTTCGAGGTCCATACGCCTGCGGCAAGGCCGAAATCGGTGGCATTGGCAAGGCGCGCGGCCTCGGCCTCGGTGGTGAAGGGGGTGACGGCGAGGACGGGGCCGAAGACCTCTTCGCGGAAGAGGCGGTGGTTCGGTTGAACGCCGGCGACCACAGTGGGTTCCATATAGTAGCCGCCGGTTTCGGTCAGGGCGCGGTTGCCGCCGAGAACGATTTCGCCGCCCTCCTTGCGGGCATCGGCAACAAAGCCGAGGTTGCCCTGCAATTGCACCTCGGAATTGACCGCGCCGATCTGGGTGGCAAGGTCCAGCGGGCTGCCCAGTTTCATGGCGCTTGCGGCCTTGGCAAGGGCGGCGACAAACTCATCATGCACCGCAGCCTCGACCAGAAGGCGCGAGCCGGCGACACAGACCTGTCCGGCGTTGCGGAAGATCGCAGTGGCGGCGGCCTTGGCGGCGGCGGCAAGGTCGGGCGCGTCGGCAAAGACGATGTTGGGCGACTTGCCGCCAAGTTCCAGATAGCAGCGCTTCAGGTTCGATTGCGCGGAATACTGCAAGAGGCGCCGCCCGGTGGGGCCGGAGCCGGTGAAGACCATCACATCGACATCCATCGACAGCGCCAACGCCTCTCCGGTGATGCGGCCCGGTCCAGTGACAACATTGAAAACACCCGGCGGCACGCCCGCCTCGAGCGCGAGTTCGGCAAGGCGGATCAGCGTGAGGGACGCGGTTTCGGCGGGTTTCAGCACGATGGAGTTGCCCATGGCCAGCGCGGGCGCGATTTTCCACGCGCCGATCATCAGCGGGAAGTTCCAGGGCACGATGGCCGCAACCACGCCAACCGCCTCGCGGTGGACAAGCGCCAGCACGTTTTGGGCGGTCGGGGCAATTTCGCCATAAACCTTGTCGATGGCCTCGGCGTAATAGCGGAAGGTGCCAGCGGCCGATCCCGGCTCGGCCTTCAGGGCCATGCCGATGTCGGTGCCATTGTCGCGCACGCCCAGCACGGCCAGTTCCAGCGCATGTTTGTCGATCAGATCGGCCAGCCGGTGCAGCACGGCCTTGCGGCCCGCAGGCGCCATGCGCGACCAGCGGCCATCTTCAAAGGCCGCGCGGGCCGAGGCAACGGCGCGTGCGACGTCTGCGGCGCTCGCGGCCGCGGTTGTGGTCAGCTGTTGCCCGTTGATGGGCGACAGGACCGTGGTTTCTCCGCCCTCGCCTTCAACCCATTTCCCTTCGATCAAAAGCTTTTGCGGTGCCACGGGGGCGCTTGCGAGGCGGTCAATGTCGGCTTGGGTGATGGCCATGGCGGCGGTCCTTTCAGGCATGGAAAAGGGCGCGGCAGTCTCCTGCCGCGCCCCGGTTACGGGGTCAGATCTTGCCTTTGCCCAGCTCGGCAAAGCGCCGCGGGTCGCGGCCCTTGAGCATCGCCGCCATGGCGATCCCGACGATCCCGGCCACGATCACCAGCGACGGCAGCATCCATGACAGATTGCCCTCGGCCCCGGTCAGCGCGCCGAAATCGCGGAAGATGATGACGAAGAGATAGGCCAGGATCAGCCCCGCCAGCGCCGGGAAGACCTTGGTCGAGAGCGCATTCTCGCCCTGCGCATCCTTCATGAAGAAGGCGATCACGGCAAAGGAGGCCAGCGCCATCAGGCCCAGAAGGCCAAGCGTGCCCAGCTGCGACAGCCAGACAAAGAGGTTCAGCACCGGGTCAAGACCCTTGGCGACGAACAACGTGACGACGGCCAGCGCCAGCACGGTCTGCATCACCGAGCCGATGTGGGGCGACAGGTGCCGGGCATGGGTGGTGCCCACGCGGTCGGGCAGCAAGCCTTCGCGGCCGGCCACGAACTTGTAGCGGGCAACCGCGTTGTGGAAGGCCAGAACGGCGGCGAAGATCGAGGTCATGAACAGGATGCCCATGATCTGCGTCAGCGTGCCGCCGATATATTGCTCGCCCAGCATGAACAGCAGTCCCGAGGGGTCCGGCATGCCCTGCAGCGTCGGCAAGAGGTTTTCGACGCCGACGCCCATGGTCATCAGCCACGAGGTGATGGTGTAGAAAATGCCGATGGCCAGAACCGAGATATAGGTGGCTTTCGGCACGGTGACGCTGGGGTTGCGCGCTTCTTCGGAATAGATCGTGGTCGCTTCAAAGCCGATGAAGCCGGCAAAGCAGAACAGGAAGCCGATCGAAGGCGTGCCGCTGGTGATCTGCGTCCAGGTGAAAGGCTCAAGGTTCAGGCCCGAGGCCCCGCCCGAGATCAAGATCGACAGGTTCAGCGCGATGACGATCAGGAATTCCAGCGCCACAAGCACGACCAGCACCTTGGCCGAAAGGTCAACCTGACGATAACCCAGCACCGCCACCAGCGCGATCGAGATGTAGGTCCAGACGTACCAGGGCAGCTCCAGCCCGAATTGCGCGAAGGTGCCAGAGGCCACCGCGCCCAGAAGGCCCATCAGGCCGATCTGCATGCAGTTATAAGACAGGATGGCAATCATCGCCGCCCCGCCGCCGATGTGCCCACCAAGGCCCTGCGCGGCGAAGGCATAGAAGGCGCCGGCGTTCTTCACATGCCGCGCCATGGCGACATAGCCGACCGAAAAGGCCAGCAGAATCAGCGTCACGATGGCAAAGCTGCCGGCGATGCCGGCGCCATTGCCAAACAGCATCGAGGGCGGAATCCCACCGCCCGCGCCCGTCAGCGGGGCCGCGGCCGAAACCACCATGAACGTGATGGCCGCAACACCCAAGGTGTTGGACCGCAAGACCTTTGACGGCGTCCCCATATCAGACATGGCGACCCTCCGCGCGTTCGGGATAATTCATTTCAGCGTCCCCTTCCTGTGTCATTGATCTGCAGGCCTGCATGACCTGTCTTGTCGGTTTATTATTTGAACCGATGGTTCGATTTCATTTGACAGGCTCCGCGACAATCTGTCAACTGAAATGAGCCGCGCCGGGGAAGATCCGGCAAGGCCAATTTCCGCAAACCGGCAAGGCCACCATGGGAACCGTTACCAAAGCCTTGGAACTGCTGAACCTTTTCACCCGGACCCGGCCGCTGATCGGCCTGTCCGAGCTGGCGCGGCTGGCGGATCTGAACAAGGCGACCTGCTATCGCCTGGTCAGCGAATTGTGTGATTTCGGTCTGGTCGAACAGATCGGCACCAGCCGCGAATACCGGCTGGGCCCGGCGGTGCTGCGGCTGTCCAGCCTGCGCGAGGCGCAGGTGCCCACGCGCGAGGCGGCGATGCCGGTCTTGCAGGCGCTGGCGCAGAAAACCGGCGAGACGGCGCATCTGTCATTGTTGATGGGCGGGGCGCTGCACATGCTGGGCTTTGCCTATGCCAGTCAGCACATGACCCGCGTCACCATGGAGGACGCCGAGGTTCTGCCCTTTCACGCCACCTCCTCCGGCCTTGTGGTGCTGGCCTTTCAACCCGAGCCGTTCCGCGCCGAGGTTCTGGCCCGGCCTTTCGCGCGCCTGACCGGCCGGACCGAAACCTCGCCCGAGGCGCTGCGCAGCCGACTGGCCGAGATCAGGGGACTTGGCTTTGCCGAAAGCCGGGGCGCCTATCAGGCCGAGGTCCATTCCATGGCGGTGCCGCTGTTCAACGCGCTTGGGGCCTGCGTCGGCGCGGTGGCGGTGGCCGCGCTGGCCAGCCGCATGACCGAGGACCAGCGCCGCCTGATCCGCTTTGCCCTGACGCAGGCGGCCAGCGAGATCACCACGCTTTGGGGCGGCACATTGCCCGCCGATATTGCCACGCTCTGGCGCCTTGCCGCCTGAGCCCCGACCCGCACCCCGAAAGGACCGACATGAAAGACGAAAATTTCCTCAAGGCCAACAATGCCCGCAGCCTGTGGCACCCGATGACGGCGCCCTCGGACAGCCTGAAGAACCCGCCCGCGATCATCACCAGTGCTTCGGGCGTGCGGATCAAGGATGTCGACGGGCATGAGGTGGTGGATGCCGTAGGGGGCCTGTGGAACGTCAACCTTGGCTATTCCTGCCAGCCGATCAAGGACGCCATCGCGGCGCAGCTGGACGCCCTGCCCTATTATTCGATCTTCCGCGGCACCTCGAATGACAAGGTGATCGAACTGGCCGAAGAACTGCGCGACTTTTTCGCGCCCGATGGCCTGACGCGGGCTTTCTATACCTCTGGCGGGTCGGACAGCGTGGAAACTGCGCTTCGGCTGGCGCGGCAATACCACAAGATCAAAGGGGAGCCGGGGCGGATCAAGTATCTCAGCTTGAAAAAGGGCTATCACGGCACGCATTTTGGCGGGGCCTCGGTCAATGGCAATGCCAACTTCCGCACGCCCTATGAGCCGCTTCTGCCCGGTTGCCACCACATCCCCGCGCCCTTCCCCTATCGCAACCCCTTCAATGAAAGCGATCCGGCGAAACTGGCGCAGCTGTGCCTGCAGGCGCTGGAGGATGAGATCGCTTTTCAGGGCGCGGGCACCATCGCCGCCTTCATCATGGAGCCGGTTCTGGGCGCAGGTGGCGTGATCCCGCCACATGAAAGCTTCATGCCGGGCGTCGCCGCGATCTGCCGCAAGAACGGCATCCTCTTGATCGCGGACGAGGTCATCACCGCCTTTGGCCGCACCGGCGCCTGGACGGGCAGCCGGCTGTGGGGCGTGCAGCCCGATTTCTCCTGCACCGCCAAGGCCATCACCAACGCCTATTTCCCCTTCGGCGCGGTGATGATTGCCGAAAGCGTGGCCGAGGTCTTTGAAAAGGACGAAAGCGGCAAGGCGGCGATCGGCCATGGCTACACCTACTCGGGTCATCCGGTGGGGGCTGCGGCCGCACTGGCGACGCTGGCCGAAACCAAGCGGCTGAACGTCAAGGACAATGCGGCGGCGCGCGGCAAGCAGCTCTTCGACGGGCTGAAGGCGCTGAAGGACAAATACAGCGCCATCGGGGACGTGCGTGGCGGCCATGGCCTGATGCTGGCGATCGAGATGGTCAGCGACCGCGCGACCAAGGCCGCCCCCGACAAGGCGATGCCCGGCCGCGTGCAGAAGGTCGCCTTGTAGCGGAACTAGTGAAGGCTAATCTAACTCAGTAACCCCATTGTTTGGTCTGATAGTCC
>JALQYS010000383.1 GCA_023254015.1 Paracoccaceae bacterium | reverse complement strand
TGAACCTGTGGCGCTGAACCTGCTCGACCTCAAAGCCTTCGGCGAACGCATCGCATCACGAAATCCCGACTGCCAGACCGCCGAAATCCACATCCGCATCGCACTCATGAACCGCTTCAACGCACTCGGCACTGACGAGATCGAACGCCAGGCATGACCTTAATGGGCAAAGGGCGCAGAGCCTCTCGTCACCGAGTTCTGCAACAACGCCGGCCGGTCCATTGGCGTCACCTGCAGATTTTCTCTTGCATCCGGGCGCGCAAACCGCTTCCTTCTGTGCGATTGCGCACAAGGGATTGGCTGCAAATGGAAAACTGGGACGAAATCCGCACCGCCTTTCAGGTCGCCCGGATGGGCACGGTTTCTGGCGCCGCCGAGGTTCTGGGGGTGCACCACGCCACCGTGATCCGCCACATCGACGCGCTGGAGAGGCGGCTGGGGGCAAAGCTATTCCAAAGGCACGCGCGCGGCTACACCCCGACCGAGGCCGGACGCGATCTTCTGGCCGTGGCCCAGACCACCGAAGAGCAGTTCGGCCAGCTCGCCTCGCGCATCAAGGGGCAGGGTGAGACGGTCACGGGCGAGCTGGTGGTGACCTCGATCACCGGCATCGCCGATCTGATGGCCCCGGTCTTTGCCGCCTATACCGCCGATTATCCCACGGTGAAGATCCGGTTTCTGACCGACATGCGGGTGTTCCGGCTGGATTATGGCGAGGCTCATGTCGCCATCCGCGCCGGGGCCGCCCCGCAAGAGCCCGACAACGTCGTGCAATCGCTGATGACCATCCACAACGGTCTTTATGCCGCCCGCAGCTATGTCGAGAAACACGGGCTGCCCACGTCGGAGGCCGAGCTGGCCCGGCACCGCTTCATCGGCCCCGAAAGCGCCAACAGCCGTGCGCCGTTCTATCGCTGGCTGCAGGATACCGTTCCGGCCGAGGCGATTTCCTTCCGCATCACCGAACCGGCCGCCAACCTTGAGGCCCTGAAGGCCGGGCTTGGCATCGGCTTTTGCAACACTCATTTCGCAAAGGACCATCCCGATCTGGTCGAGGTGATGCCCGCCCGCCCCGAATGGGCCGCGCCGCTGTGGATTGTGACCCATGTCGATCTGCACCGGACGCTGAAGGTGCAAAGCTTTCTGGCCCATCTCAAACGCGCCGCGATCGACTGGGCCGCGACTTGCAGCTAGACCCGCAGGCGGATGGATTGTATCGGTCTCAATCGGCCTGCGATCAGCCCCACCAGAACGGCTTGTTCCATTCGCCTTGGGCCATGGTCTGGTTCAGCCCGACATCTTTCAGCAGGTGATCGTCCAGCTTTTGCAGCGCGTTGCGGGTTTTCAGGTTCATCTCCCAGCGGGCCAGCGTCAGGGCAAGCCCCATGACAAGGCGCGAGAAGGGCGGCAGCGGCATGGCTTCGGGCAGGGTTGCGGTGATGGCCTTCGACATGAGGGCACCTCTTTTGTATTGCTGATTGGGCTGAATCCGGTTAGCGTCTTGATACAATGAGGCGCGTCGCCTTGGCCAGCGGAGTATTGCCATGGATACAATATGGTCTAGGCTGACTGCCGAAGGGCCGGGGCCAAAGTATCTGAACCTCAGCCGTGCGCTGCGCGACGGGGTGCGCGACGGGCTTTTTCCCGAAGGCGCGCAGGTTCCCACCGTGCGCGAGTTGGCCTGGGAATTGAAGATCACCCCCGGCACCGTGGCGCGGGCCTATCAGATCCTGACACAAGAGGGGATCCTGGCCGCCACGGTCGGGCGTGGCACCTTTGTGGCCGCGCGCAAGGCCCGGCTTGGGCCGACGCAGCCTTTGTATGCAGAGATTGATCCGGGTTCCTTGCAGGGCCGGGTCGATCTGCGCTCGCCGCAATTGCCCGAGGTGGGGCAGACGGCGGCGATCTCGCAGGCGCTGGCGCGGCTGGCGCAGTCGGTCGACATGAACTGGCTGGCCTATCCGCGCCAAAGCAACGAAGGGCCACTGCGGCAGGCGGTCTGTGACTGGCTGGGCTTTCGCGGGCTTGGGCCGCATGGCCCCGAGGATGTGATGTTGACCCATGGCGGGCAGAACGCGGTGAACCTGGTGCTGGCCTGCTGTCTGCGCGGCGAGCGGCCGGTGGTGCTGACCGAGGATCTGTCCTTTCCCGGCTTTCGCTATGCCGCCCGTCTGGCGCGGGCAGAGGTGGTGGGCGTCGAGATGGACGCCGAGGGTGTGATGCCCGATGCCCTGGAGGCCGCCTGTCGCCGGCACGGGCCGCAGGTTCTGTGCCTGACGCCCGACACCCAGAACCCGACCACCGCCCGGATGAGCGAGGCGCGGCGGGCGGAAATCGTCGCCATAGCAAGGCGTTACGACCTGCAGATCATCGAGGATGACTGCTTTGCCCCCGCCATGCCCGACCTGCCCGCGCTGCGCGCCATGGCGCCCGAGAGGGTGTGGTATGTGGGATCGGTTTCGAAAACCGTCAGCGCTGCCTTGCGCTTTGGCTTTGTGATCTGCCCGCATGGCATGGGCGAGGCCGGGCGGCTTGCGGCGCAATATGGCTTTTTTGCCCTGTCGCAGCCGGTGCATGCGCTGATGCTGGATCTGTTCCAATCCGGGGCGGCGGGTGAAATCCGACTGAAATCCCAGCGCGAATTGTCGGATCGGCTGCAGCTTCTGGTCAATCGTCTGGGGGCGTTCGATCTGGCTTGGCAGCCGGGCATGCCCTTTGCCTGGCTGAACCTGCCGCAGGGCTGGCGGGCCTCGACCTTTACCCGCATGGCCGAGGATGCCGGGGTCTTGGTGCGCCCGTCCGATCAGTTCGCCATGGTGCATGGCCGCGCGCCGAACGCGGTGCGGCTGGCGGTGGTGGGGGATATCTCGCGCGAAAGGCTGGATGCGGGGCTTCTGGCGCTGGCGGGTCTGTTGCTGCGGCCGCCCAGCGAAATGGCCGTCTGAGGGGGCTGCCCCCGGATCAATTGTGGCAAGATCATGGCGCATTGCGCCACGTCTGCGCCACAATTCCCCGTCCGCCTGCCAGATTTGTGACAATCCTGCTGCGCCCAGGCCGCAGGACCGGCGCGACCTTTTGACGCCTGTTGACACAAACCCCTGAGATCCCCCAGATTCCCGGCAGAGCAGAACAAAAAAAGAAGGCCCGGACACATGGGACTCCAAACCACTTTCCATGCCCCGCACGGCGGGGCAGATTTCCTTGGCTGGCGCAAGGCGCGCAATGGCGCCACCGAGATCGTCTATGACGATGGCGTGGCCCGCCGCATGGTCTGGCGCGTGGCCGGCCCGGGGGACGAGGCGCGAATCGTCGAGGCGCTGCGCGTGTCGGTCGCCAGTTTGCGCGTGGTGCCGACGCTTTATGACGAGTTGAAGAAGCGGGCGATCGCGATCGAACGCATCGGCGCCTGAATTTCCCCTCAACCCCTTGAAATGACAGGCTGGACCTTCTCCGGTCTTTTGGGCAGATTGGCCGCGCAGAGTTGCGCGGCCAAATTCGCTTGCGGGAAGTGAAAGCTTCGGCATAGAATTTGATCAAATATGAAAAGTGGCGTGCCAACCGGGGGGCGTGATGCAGGAACGTGGTTTGCTGGCGCGGATCCGCCGATCCGAAGCCGCCAGTGGTCTGGCGATCATATCGCCATCAGCGATCTATGTGATCGTGATGCTGGCCGCACCCTTGGCGATGGTGCTGGTCTATTCGCTGATGAAGGATGCGGGCGGCGGCAAGATCGACTGGACGCTCAACCTGCAGAACTACTGGACCATCTGGGTCGAAAAGCCCCAGTATCGCATGCTGATGCAGCGGTCGTTGATGGTGTCGATGCTGGTGACGCTGGCGACCGTGGTGCTGGCCTATCCCGTGGCCTATTTCGTGTCCTTCCATGTTGCGCCGTCGAAGAAATCGCTTTGGCTTTTCCTCATCACCATCCCGTTCTGGACCTCTTATGTGATCCGGGTTTTCCTGTGGAAGGTGATCCTGGGCTATAACGGGGTCATCAACTCGGGCCTTCTGAGCCTTGGGATCATTGACGAACCCCTGCAGGCCATCAACTACAATGTGGGCGCGCTGGTGATGACGCTGGCCCATGCCTATGCGCCCTTTGCGATCCTGCCGATCTTTGTCGCGCTGGAAAAGATTGACCGCAGCCTTTTGGAGGCGGGGCAGGATCTGGGCGAAACCAGACTGCGCACCTTCTGGCGCGTGACGCTGCCCCTGTCGATGCCGGGGGTGATCGCGGCGGTCTTGATCGTGTTCATCCCGACGGTGGGGGACTATGTGACGCCCGACCTGATCGGCGGCGGCAAGCTGTCGATGATCGCCAACCAGATCGAGGTGAATATGCTGAAGCAGCAGAACAAGGCGCTTGGCTCGGCTTTGGCGGTCTCGGCGATGTTCGTGGTGGCGGTGGTGTCGCTGGTGTTCCTCTTCCTCAACCGGCGCTTCCTCAGGGGGCAGAAATGAAGTTTGGCGGCCTGCGGACCTATGCGGTCATCTATCTGATCTTCCTTTACGCCCCGATCGCGCTTTTGCCGATCTTTTCCTTCAACGACAGCAAGATCATCGCCTTTCCGCTGAGCGGCTTTACCACCAACTGGTTCGCCGAGATGATCGAGGATTCCAGCCTGCATGAGGCGCTGTTGAATTCGCTGACGGTCGCGGTTGCGGCGGCGGTCCTGTCAACCTGCCTTGGGCTCTTCGCCGCGCGGGCGACGACGGGGTTCCGTTTTCCGGGCAAGGGGGCGATCAGCGGCCTCATCATGCTGCCTTTGGTGCTGCCCGAAATGATCGTGGCCATGGCGCTCTTGGCGGTGCTGACCTCGATCGGGGTGCCGCTGTCGATCTTCACCATCATCGCGGGGCACATGCTGATCTGCACGCCCTTTGCCGTGGCGATCCTGACCTCGGCCTTCCAGTCGCTGGACGGGTCTTTGGAGGAAGCCGCCTATGATCTGGGCGAAACCCCGTGGTCAGCCTTCCGCCTGGTGATCCTGCCGCTGGTCCTGCCCGGCATCATCTCGTCGCTGCTGATCTGCTTTACCATCAGCCTGGACGAATTCATCATCGCCAACTTCCTTGGCGGATCGACCAAGGTGTTGTCGGTCTATATCTACGGCCAGTTCCGTTTCCCGGCCAAGGTGCCGTCGATGCTGGCGCTGGGGACGATCCTTGTGCTGTCGTCGATCATGCTTCTTACCATCGCTGAATATTTCCGCCGCCGTGGCATCGCCAAGACCGGGGGCAAGGATACCGGAGGCTTCCTGTGACGTTCTCGGACGAAAAACCCACGATGATCGAATTCAAGGACGTCCATAAATATTATGGCGACTATCACGCGCTGCGCGGGATCAACGGCACGATCAAGGCG
>JALQYS010000176.1 GCA_023254015.1 Paracoccaceae bacterium | reverse complement strand
CGCGTGATCGTCGAGGGCACGGGCCTGCGCGTCTGGGACGCCAAGGGCAAGGAATACATCGACGCCGTGTCCGGCGCCGTCTGGACGGTGAACGTGGGCTACGGCCGCGAAAGCATCGCCAATGTGGTGCGCGACCAGCTCATCAAGATGAACTATTTCGCCGGCGTGGGCGGGTCGATCCCGGGCGCGCTCTTTGCCGAAAAGCTGATCTCGAAGATGCCGGGGATGTCCCGCGTCTACTATTCCAACTCGGGGTCCGAGGCCAACGAGAAGGTCTACAAGATGGTGCGCCAGATCTCGCACCGTCACCACAAGGGCAAGAAATACAAGATCCTCTATCGTGAGCGCGACTATCACGGCACCACCATTGGCGCGCTGGCGACCAGCGGTCAGGCTGAACGCGCGGCGATGTACGGGCCTTACCCCGATGGCTTCGTCATGGTTCCGCACTGCCTGGAATACCGCAAGCAGTGGGATGTCGAGAACTATGGCGAGCGGGCGGCGGACGCGATCGAGGAAGTGATCCTGCGCGAAGGCCCCGATACCGTGGGCGCGATCGTGCTGGAGCCGGTGACCGCCGGCGGCGGCGTGATCACCCCGCCCAAGGGCTATTGGGAGCGGGTTCAGGAAATCTGCAAGAAATACAACATCCTCTTGCACATCGACGAAGTGGTCTGCGGCGTCGGCCGCACCGGCCTGTGGTTCGGCTATCAGAACTATGGCATCAAGCCCGACTTCGTGACCATGGCCAAGGGTGTTGCCTCGGGCTATGCCGCCATCTCCTGCACGGTGACCACCGAAGAGGTGTTCAACATGTTCAAGGATGACGCCAGCGATCCGCTCAGCTATTTCCGCGACATCTCGACCTTCGGCGGCTGCACCAGCGGCCCGGCGGCGGCCCTGGAGAACATGCGCATCATCGAGGACGAGAACCTGCTCGACAACACGCTGCGCATGGGCAAGCGGACGGTCGACAACCTCAATGCGCTGATGGAAAAGCACAAGGTCATCGGCGATGTGCGCGGCGCGGGGCTGTTCTGCGGCGCCGAACTGGTGGCCGACCGCCAGACCAAGGAGCCGATGGACGAAAAGAAGGTCGCCGCCGTCGTGGCCGACTGCAACGCGCAGGGCGTCATTATCGGCATGACCAACCGCTCGCTGCCGGGGCTGAACAACACGCTGTGCCTGTCGCCGGCGCTGATCGCCACCCCCGATGACATCGACGCCATCACCGGCGCCATCGACAAGGCCCTGACCAAGGTCTTTGGCTGATCGCGGTGTGATCCGATGCGGCCCGTGCCTTTTTCAGGGCGCGGGCCGGACCGGGATCTGGCGGTTTGGCCCCCGGCCATGCCGCTTGACAGGGCTGAGGCCATTTGCTGGATAGGTCCAGCCCCTTTGGCGATTTGAGGCCAGAATGTCGATCCCGCCCGAAGCTTTTGTCCTGCCACCCCCCACCCGCGGATCGTTGCAGCAGCGCATCCGGCAGATGGTGACAGAGGGCGTGCTGGCGGGCAGGTTTCGCGCCGGGCAGAAGATGCCCTCGTCGCGCGGTCTTGCCCAACATCTGGGCATCAGCCGGATCACGGTGACCCTGGCCTATGCCGAGTTGGTGAGTTCGGACTATCTGACGGCGCGCGGGCGGTCGGGCTATTACGTCTCGGAAAGTGCGCCGCGCGCGCCCGAGGTGCCGCTGCGCGCCCCAAGGGTG
>JALQYS010000281.1 GCA_023254015.1 Paracoccaceae bacterium | reverse complement strand
TTGCCGCCCGTGGCGATTTCAATGCCGTAGCGCTTCAAGTCCATGTCGGCAATTTTGAATGGATTGCCACCAGCCCAAATGATGAAAATAATTTTGCGACCGGGTTGCGATTTGAGCTTGTCGATCAAATGTTGAGCACCGGCTGTGAAGTCGGTGGTGGCGGGCGGCAAGGTGATCCGCGAGATCGTGGAAACCTCGGGGGCGAAGGTCGACATCAACGATGACGGCGTGATCAAGATCGCCTCGAACGATGCCGCTGCCATCAAGAAGGCCTATGACATGATCTGGTCGATCGTGGCAGAGCCGGAAGAAGGCCAGATCTACACCGGCAAAGTGGTGAAGCTGGTTGATTTCGGCGCCTTCGTGAACTTCTTCGGCAAGCGCGATGGTCTGGTGCACGTTTCGCAAATCGCGAACAAGCGCCTGAACCACCCGAACGAACTGCTGAAGGAAGGTCAGGAAGTGAAGGTCAAGCTTCTGGGCTTTGACGACCGTGGCAAGGTGCGCCTTGGCATGAAGATGGTCGATCAGGAAACCGGGGCCGAGATCGTTCCCGAGAAGAAGGAAGACGGCGGCGAAGCCTGAGCTTCCCGCTGATGCGATCAGAAAGCCCCGACGTGAGTCGGGGCTTTTTCATTCGTCAATGGTGAAATTCTGTCGTTCAATGTTCGAGAAAAATTGGATTTCGCAGAAGAAAGTTCCAGTATCACGCCGGTGTGCGGCAATCTTCCCCAATTCCTTTCATCCAGAATCGGTATTCTTCCTGGCAGTGTCGCGAACAGGAGAATCCCATGCGTGTCGTCGTCCTTGGTGCAGGTGTGATCGGTGTGACCTCGGCTTGGTATCTTGCCAAGGCTGGTCATGAGGTGACGGTGATCGACCGCCAGCCCGGCCCGGCACTGGAAACCTCGTTCGCGAACGCCGGTGAAATCAGCCCCGGTTATGCCAGCCCCTGGGCCGCTCCGGGCATTCCGCTGAAGGCCCTCAAGTGGTTGTTCCAGCGTCACGCGCCGCTGGTCATCCAGCCGCGTCCCGATCCGGCGATGATCGAGTGGATGTTCCGCATGCTGGCCAACTGCACCTCCTCGGCCTATGCGGTCAACAAGTCGCGCATGGTGCGGCTGGCGGAATATTCGCGCGATTGCCTGATCCAGCTGCGCGAGGAAACCGGCATTTCCTATGACGAACGCAGCAAGGGTACCCTCCAGCTCTTCCGCACCGAAAAACAGGTGGCGGCGGCGGAAAAGGACATCGCGGTGCTGCGCGCCGATGGTGTGCCGTTCGAGGTGCTGGACGCTGACGGCTGCATCGCCGCTGAGCCGGGCCTTGCGCCCAACCGCGCCAAGATCGCCGGCGGCCTGCGCCTTCCGGGCGATGAAACCGGCGACTGCTTCAAGTTCACCAACACACTGGCCGACATGGCTGCGGCTGCGGGCGTGACCTTCCGCTGGGGCGTCGACATCAGGGCGCTGGAAAGCGACGGTCGCCGCATTACGGCCGTCCAGACCAGCCTTGGCCCGATTGGCGCCGATGCTTTTGTGCTGGCCATGGGCAGCTATTCCCCCGCTCTGGCGCGGCCCTTTGGCATGCGCCTGCCGGTCTATCCGATGAAGGGCTATTCGATCACTGTTCCGATCGTGGACGAAACCCGCGCGCCGGTGTCGACCGTGATGGATGAAACCTACAAGATCGCCATCACCCGTCTGGGCGACCGTATCCGCGTTGGTGGTATGGCCGAGATTGCGGGCTTCTCGCACAGCCTGCCCAAGCGCCGCCGCGAGACGCTGGAGCTTTCGGTCGAGGATCTGTTCGGCGGCGCGGGCGATCAGCGCCGGGCCGAGTTCTGGACCGGCCTGCGCCCGATGACGCCCGACGGCACGCCGCTGGTGGGCCGTTCCACCGTGCCGAACCTGTTCCTGAACACCGGCCACGGCACGCTTGGCTGGACCATGGCCGCCGGTTCTGGCCGGGTTCTGGCCGATGTGGTCTCGGGCCGCCGGGCCGAGATTGACGTGTCGGACCTTGGCTAGTCCCGCTATCAGCGCGGCGGTGCGGCGTCATCGGCCAAGCCGCAGGCCGTTCCGGCGGAGTGAAAAACGGGGCCTCGCGGCCCCGTTTCCTTTTCAAGCCGGGCGCTTGGCAAAGCGCAGGTAGGGCAGCTTGATGTCCAGATCGCCAAACT
>JALQYS010000129.1 GCA_023254015.1 Paracoccaceae bacterium | reverse complement strand
GGCCTTGCCGTGCTGGACCTGCCACTGGTGCGGGCCTTCAACATCGACCTTGGCTTTCGCCTGACGGGGGCCCGCCAGCCAATGACCAGCGCGCGGGCGGCTGACCCCATTGCCCTTTCGGATCAGGACCGCACGCTTTTGCACGCCCTGTCCCAGGGCCTTGCCCTTGTGCCGCGGCCATTTGCAGCCTTGGGCGATGAGGCGCGGGTGCTGGATCGCATTGCCCTTCTGGCGCACGCCCGCATCATCACGCGTCTGGGGGTGATCGTGCGCCACCGCGCCCTTGGCTATACCGCCAATGCCATGGTGGTCTGGGATCTGCCCGAGACCCGGATCGAGGCGGCAGGTCAGGCGCTGGCCGTCCATCCCGGTGTGACTCTGTGCTATCAGCGCCGAATCGTGCCGGGCGTCTGGCCCTATGCGCTGTTTTCGATGATCCATGCCACCAGCCGGACCGCTGCGCAGGAGGTTCTGACCAAGGCCGCCGCCCTGCCCGCGCTGGCCGGTGCCCCGCACAAGGCGCTGTTTTCCACCCGTTGCTTCAAACAGACCGGCGCCCGCATTTCCGACACCCCCGCATCGGAGGCCGCATGAGACGTTCGCCCTTACCCGAAGGCGCCCTTGACGCCACTGACCGCCGTATCCTGAACGCCCTGCAAGAGGGCTTTCCCCTGTCCTCCCGCCCCTTTGCCGAGGCGGGCGAGGCCTTGGGCCTTGCCGAGGGTGAGCTGATCATCCGCCTGACCCGCTTGCGCGAAATCGGCGCGATCACCCGTTTTGGCCCCTTCTACGACGCAGAGGCGATGGGCGGGGCCTTTTGCCTTTGCGCCATGCAGGTTCCGGCCGACAGGTTTGAGGCGGTCGTGACTTTGGTCAATGCCCTGCCCGAGGTGGCGCATAATTATGAAAGGGCGCACCGGCTGAACATGTGGTTCGTCCTGGCTTGTGAAAAGCCCGAGGGAATCAAGCGGGCGGCGGCGCGGATCGAGCGGGAGACGGGGCTGAAGGTGCTGCGTTTTCCCAAACTGCAAGAGTTCTTCATCGGGTTCCGGGTCGCCGCATGACCATCGACGCCACAGACCGCAAGATCATCGCCGCCACCGCCAGTGGCCTGCCGATCACCGCCGCGCCCTATGCCGAGGTGGCGGGCTGGCTGGGGTTGACGGAGGCGGAGGTGATCGCGCGCATGGCGGCGATGCAGGCGGCAGGCATCATCCGCCGGGTGGCGCTGGCCCCCAATCACTATGCGCTGGGTCTCGCGGCCAATGGCATGAGTGTTTGGGACATCGACGATGCCGCCGCGCTGGAACTGGGGCCGAAGGTCGGCGCGCTGCCCTTTGTCAGCCATTGCTACCTGCGCCCCCGCGCCCTGCCCGACTGGCCCTATAACCTGTTTGCCATGCTGCACGGCACCACCCGCACCGAGGTGGAGGCCAAGCGCGCCGAGGTGGCCGCCCTTCTGGGCACTGCCGTGCGCGGCCATGACATCCTCTATTCGACTCGCATCCTGAAAAAGACCGGGATGCGCCTGACCGGAGAAGGCTGATGTTTCGCCTGACACAATACATGCATGAACTGGTTTCCCCCACACCCGTGCGCCGCCGTGGCGCAGGGGCCGAGGTGAAACCGGTGGTGATCTGGAACCTGACACGCACCTGCAACCTGCGGTGCCGCCACTGCTATACCACCAGCGCCGACGTGCCCTTTCCGGGCGAGCTTTCGCATGAACAGGCGATGGGCGTTCTGGACGACCTCAGGGCCTTTGGCATCCCCGCGCTGATCCTGTCGGGGGGCGAACCGCTGAGCCGGTTCGATTTTTTCCAACTGGCCGAGCGGGCGAAAGAGCTGGGGTTCCGGCACCTGTCGCTGTCGACCAACGGCACCAAAGTGGCCGAGAACATCGACCGGATCGCCGATCTGGGCTTTGATTACGTTGGCATCTCGCTGGATGGAATCGGCCAGATGAACGACTGGTTCCGCGGCGTTGACGGCGCGTTCGATGCGGCCTTGGCGGGCGTGCGGGCCTGCAAGGCGCGCGGCGTGAAGGTGGGCCTGCGCTATACCATCACCGAGGACAACGCCCATATGCTGCCGGCCATGCTGGACCTGTGCGACAGCGAGGGTGTGGACAAGTTCTATCTTTCGCATCTTGTCTATGCCGGGCGCGGTGACAAGCACCGGGGCGAGGATACCGAACGCGCCCGCACCCGCCACGCCATGGACCAACTGATCGACCGGGCCTGGATTGCCGTGGCCGAGGACCAGCCGCTGGAAATCGTCACCGGCAACAACGACGCCGACGCCGTCTATTTCCTGAACTGGGTCGAGCGGAATTTCGACGCGGACAAGGTGGCCCATGTGCGCGCGCATCTTGAGGCCTGGGGCGGCAATTCCAGCGGTCTTGGCGTGGCCAACATCGACCCTCAGGGCAAGGTGCACCCCGACACCTATTGGTCGGACTACACGGTGGGCAACGTGAAGACCGAAAAGTTCTCGGCGCTGTGGACCGGGCAGGATGCGATGCTGGCCACGCTTCGCCAACGCCCGCGGCCGTTGAAGGGCCGCTGTGGGCAATGCGCCTTCCAGTCGGTCTGCGGCGGCAACACCCGCATCCGCGCCCTGCAGGTTACCGGCGACCCCTGGGCCGAAGATCCGGCCTGCTATCTGTCGAATGCCGAAATCGGGGCCGAAGAGGCCATGCGGCTGGAAGTCACACCGTTCCGGGGGAAACGCCATGATCCGGCGCATCAGTTTCTTTGACAGCCGCCAAGGCGTGCCGAAGCATGCCCGACGGCGGACGCTCCGCGGGGAGTATTTTTGCCAAGAGGAAGGGCTGGCGCTTTTGCTGGCGCTGTGTCTTGCTGGGCCGGTGTTGGCCCAGCCGGATGGCGCAATGATCTATCGCGATCTCTGCGCCTCGTGCCACGCCGAAAGCAGGCTTGGCGGCACGGGGCCTGCGCTGCTTCCGGAGAATCTGGGGCGGCTGAAGGGTGAAAAGCTGGAGGCGCTGATTGCCACAGGCCGCGCGATGACGCAGATGCCTGGCTTTGCCGGGACGCTGTCGGCCGAAGATATTGCGGCCGTCGCCGCCTATGTCAGCGCGCCTTTGGCTGAAACGCCGGTCTGGGGCGCGGCCGAAATTGCCGGCTCGCGCCAAATGGAGGCGGACTATCAGGCTGCCGAAGCGCCGGTGTTCAAGGCCGATCCGATGAATGTGACGCTGGTGGTGGAAACCGGCGATCACCATGTGTCGGTGCTGGACGGGGATACATTCGAGGTGCTGGACCGGTTCCAGACCCCGTTCGCCGTGCATGGCGGACCGAAGTTCAGTCCGGACGGGCGCTATGTGTTCATCATGTCGCGCGATGGATGGGTGCAGAAATATGACCTGTGGTCGCTTTCGGTCGTGGGGCAGGTGCGGGCCGGGCTGAACAGCCGCAACATCGCAATGAGCGCGGATGGCAAATGGTTGGCGGTGGCGAACTATCTGCCCTCGACGCTGGCCATCCTGTCGACCGCCGATCTATCGGTGGCGAAAGTGGTTGATGTGGCCGCAAAGGACGGCACGCCAAGCCGTGTCTCGGCGGTCTATCAGGCCCCCCAGCGCGGCACTTTCGTTCTGGCGCTGAAGGATGTGCCGGAAATCTGGGAGATTGCCACGACCGAGGACGGCGGCCCCTATCCCGAAGGCTTCGTCCATTCAAACGAGGCCGGGGTGGAAGAGGCCGTGGGCGTGGAGAAGGGCCTTTTCGCCCGCAGGCGCATCGCGGTTTCGGCCCCTTTGGACGACTTTTTCTTCAGCCCGGATTACCGCAATCTGATCGGTGCCAACCGTGAAGGCGAAACCGGTGTGGTGGTCAATCTGGATGTGGGGCGCGAGAT
>JALQYS010000053.1 GCA_023254015.1 Paracoccaceae bacterium | reverse complement strand
ACCCGCGTCTTCCGCCTGGCGCGCGCCGTCGCCGTGGACATCGCCGTCATGGACTATGTCGAGGCCGCGAAGCTGCGCGGCGAAGGCCAGGGCTGGATCATCTTCCGCGAGATCCTGCCCAACGCCCTTTCGCCCCTGGTGGCCGAGTTCGGGTTGCGCTTCATCTTTGCGGTGCTCTTCATCTCGACGCTCTCCTTCCTTGGCCTTGGCATCCAGCCGCCGCTGACCGATTGGGGCGGCATGGTGAAGGAAAACAAGGACGGGCTGATCTACGGCAAAGCCGCCGCCCTGATGCCCGCCTTGGCCATCGCAGCCCTGGCGATTTCGGTGAACCTTGTGGCCGACTGGATCCTGTCGCGCACCTCCAGCCTGAAAGGGGGCCGCGGTGGCTGATTCCCTCCTCTCCTTCAAGAACCTCAAGATCGAGGCCACCGCCTATCCGCCGGGCGAGCCGCCGCGCCATGTGGTGCTGGTCGACGGGGTGTCGGTCTCGGTCGAAAAGGGCCGCGTTTTGGGCCTGATCGGCGAAAGCGGCGCCGGCAAATCCACCATCGGGCTTTCGGCCATGGCCTTTGGCCGAGGCGGCGTCCGATTGACCGGCGGGGAAATCCTGCTGAACGGCCGCAACATCCGCACGGCCAACGCCAGCGCCCTGCGCGATCTGCGCGGGCGGGAAGTGACCTATGTCGCGCAATCGGCTGCGGCCAGCTTCAACCCGGCGAAAAAGCTGATGGAGCAGGTGATCGAAACCTCGGTCTCCCATGGCGTGATGACAAAGGCAGAGGCAGAGGCGCGGGCGGTCAATCTCTTCCGCCAACTGTCTTTGCCGAACCCCGAAACCATCGGCAATCGCTATCCGCATCAGGTGTCCGGCGGGCAGTTGCAGCGGGTAATGACAGCCATGGCGCTTTGCCCCAAGCCCGACCTTGTGATCTTCGACGAACCCACCACTGCGCTGGATGTGACCACCCAGATCGATGTTCTGGCGGCCATCAAGCGGGCGATCCATGAAACGGGCGTGGCCGCGCTTTACATCACCCACGACCTTGCCGTCGTGGCGCAGGTGGCCGATGACATTCTGGTGCTGCGTCATGGCAAGATGGTAGAATATGGCACCACCGACCAGATCATCAACACCCCGCGCGAAGCCTACACTCAGGCGCTCGTTTCGGTCCGCTCCATCGACCATCAGGAAAAACCGCAGGCAGCGCCGGTGCTGTCGGTGCAGAACGTGACCGCCCGCTACAAGGGCACCAATTTTGACGTCTTGAAGAACGTCAATGTCGATGTGGCCCCGGGCCAGACGCTGGCCATCGTCGGCGAAAGCGGCTCGGGCAAATCCACCCTTGCCCGCGCCATCACCGGCCTTCTGCCGCCTGCCCAAGGCCGCATCACCTTTGCCGGCCGCACCCTTTCCGCCGATCTGGCGGGACGGACCAAGGACGACCTGCGCGAATTGCAGATGATCTACCAGATGGCCGACACCGCGATGAACCCGCGCCAGACCGTCGGCACCCTCATCGGCCGCCCGCTCGAATTCTACTTCGGCCTCAAAGGCGCCGAGAAAAACAAGCGTGTTCAGGAACTTCTCGACCAGATCGAGATGGGCAAGGGCTTTGCCGACCGCTATCCAGCCGAACTGTCGGGGGGACAAAAACAGCGCGTCTGCATCGCCCGTGCCCTTGCCGCCAAGCCGAAACTCATCATCTGTGATGAGGTGACATCGGCGCTTGACCCCCTGGTGGCCGACGGCATCCTGAAACTGCTTCTCGACCTGCAGGCACGCGAGAACGTGGCCTATCTGTTCATCACCCATGATCTGGCCACCGTGCGCGCCATCGCCGACAAGATCGCCGTGATGTTCAAGGGCCAGGTGGTGCGCTATGGCGGCAAGACCGATGTGCTGACGCCGCCCTTCGATGATTACACCGATCTTCTCCTCTCCTCGGTTCCGGAAATGGAGCTGGGCTGGCTGGAAAAGGTCCTCCAGACCCGCAAGATGGAAGCGGCCGGCAACTGACCTGCCGCAGCCGATTTCCTCTTGGCAAAAATACTCCCGCCGGAGGCTCCGACCGCCCCGCCGGGCACAAGGGTGAAAAACATGACGAAACGCAAACTCCTTCTCAT
The DNA here is from genome assembly GCA_023254015.1 of Paracoccaceae bacterium. Classification (GTDB taxonomy): domain Bacteria; phylum Pseudomonadota; class Alphaproteobacteria; order Rhodobacterales; family Rhodobacteraceae; genus Tabrizicola_A. The sequence goes on along the minus strand of JALQYS010000053.1, from coordinate 9,465 downwards.
CATCATCGATGGCGTTCCCTACCGCAACTGGCGCCGGCTCTTTGGCAACCTCGAAGGTTGGGTGGCCAATGGCGATGCCCGCGTCTGGCGGATGCGCTCGGTGCTGCCCTCGACCTCGGCCTCGTGCTATGCCTCGATCCATACCGGCGTGCCGCCGCAGGTGCACAAGGTCTGGGGCAATGAGGCGGTCTATCGGCTGGCGCAGCCCGACATCTTTTCCGAGGCTACGCGGGCGGGCCTGAAAACCGGCGCGGTGACCCACAGCTTCTGGTCCGAACTCTTCAACCGCGCGCCCTTCGATCTGGTGCGCGACATTGAATATGACGAACCGGCCGGGCCGATCACCCATGGCCGGTTCCACACGATGACCGGCTATGGCAACATCAACCAGATGACGCCTTCGGATGTTGATCTGTTCGCCACCCTGACCCGACTGTGCGAGGTGCATGGCATCGACTATGGCATCTATCACAGCTGCACGCTGGACAGCATGGGCCACCGTTTCTACCACGACTGCGAAGAGATGGACCACGCCTGCTATGTGATGGATGCGATGCTGGCCCCGTTCCTCAGCCGCTGGCTGGACAAGGGCTATGAGGTGATCGTGACCGCCGATCATGGTCAGGACGAACGCGGCCACCACGGCGGAACAGGCGAGTTGCAGCAGGACGCGGCGTTCTACTATTTCGGCAGCAGCGACATGCCGGCCAAGGACGTGGTGCTGGACCAACTGGCGCTGGCCCCGTCGATCCTGACCCGCCTTGGCGTGCCGGTGCCCGCGACCATGAAGGCGACGCCGTTCTTTACCGCCTGACACTCCTCGGGCGCCTTCGGCTTCTCGTCGTGGGGGCGCCCCTTGGGTCAGCTGGCGTAGGCTGACCCTTCCTCGTCCAGAATGGCCTTCAGTTCGCTGAGGTGGTTTTCGGCAAAGCCGGGATAGGCTTCCCATTCCTGCGCAGTCTTTTCGGCGACCGCATCAGGCAGCACCCGCAGCGGCCTGCCCGTCTGCAAGGCGCGGATATAGGTCTCGGCGGCGCGTTCGAAATAGTAAAGCCGGTTGAAGGTTTCGGCCACCGTCCGGCCCACCACCAACACGCCATGATTGCCCATGATCATCGTGGTGATCTTCGGATCGGCAAGCAGTGCCGCACAGCGCCCCCCTTCCTCTTCAAAGGCCATGCCTCCGTAATGGCCATCTACCACCTGCCTGCGAAAGAACATCGCCGAATTCTGGTCGATGGGCGGCAGGATGCTGTCGGCCAGGCTGGCCAGCACCGTGGCGTGGATCGAATGCACGTGCATCAGGCAGCGGGCATGGGGCAGGGCGCGGTGGATGCTGCCATGCAGGCCCCAGGCGGTGGGGTCGGGCGCGTCGGGCCGTGCCATTGTGTCGGGATCCAGCGCGTCAATCTCGACCAGGCTTGAGGCCGTGATCCGGCTGAAATGCCGCCCGTTGGGGTTGATGAGGAACCGCGTGCCCTCGGGATTCACCGCCAGCGAAAAGTGGTTGGCCACCGCTTCGTGCAGGTTCAGCCGCGCTGTCCAGCGGAAGGCGGCGGCCATGTCCACGCGCTCGGCCCAATGGGTCAAATTGGCGATAGGGGCGTTCATGCGGGCTCTCCTTTGGCGAAGGCTGCGATTGCGGTGATGATCCGGTCAAAGCTGGCGGCGGCGCGGGGCACACTGGCGCGGGCGCGCAGATAGCCATGCACAAGGCCGGGCTCTTCCATCCAGTCGGCCTTGCCCCCGGCTGCCCGGATCTTTTCGGCATAGGCGCGGGCATCGTCGGCCAAGGGATCGCATTGCGCGGCGATGGCAAGGGTCGGCGGCAGGTCGGTGAAATCGGTGTCGCGCAGGGGATAGACGGTTGGGTCATCTTCAGGCGGCGGGCCGCCGTGGCGGATGTCCTTGTAGAACAGGACGTCATCGCGGCTGAGCATGGGCGCATGGGCGTGGGTCAGATAGCTGCCCGTGTTCACATCGCCGCCAAGACCCGGATAGATCAGCACCTGCCCCAGGATACGAAGGCCATCCTGTCGGCGCAGCGCATGAGAGGCCGCCGCGGCAAGGTTGCCCCCGGCACTGTCTCCGGCCAGCACGACCGGCCCTTCGGCCGCCATCGCGCGGATCACCGCGCAAACATCGTCAAAGGCCGCCGGGTGCAGGTGTTCGGGCGACAGCCGGTAATCCACCGCCACCACCGTCAACCCGGTGCGGGCGCGGATCTCGGCGCAGATGTCGTCATGGCTGTGCAGCCCCCCCACCACATAGCCGCCGCCATGCAGATAGATCACCACCGGCGCCGCGCCGGGGTAGCGACGGCAGGGAACCCCGGCCACCTTTTCATCCCGCGCCGTCACGCCTGCCGGATAACCCCGGAAGAACACCCGGCACATGCGGTCATAGATCGCGCGCTGGTCGGCGATCGTCAGGGTTGCCGTATCAGGCGGGTAGGCGGCATTCGTCGTCTCGATGAAGGCCCAAGTCGCGGCGTCGATAAGGCTTTGGTAATCTGGAGGGGGCATAGTGGTTCCATCCGACAGCAACTGCGGTCCCGTTGGCAACAATCATGGCTGCAAAGCGGCATGGCGGCAATGGTCAAGGATTGACCTCCCCATTAACCTTGGCCTTGCCGAGAATTGTTCCAAATTTTGGCACAATTCTTTCGGTTAATGGCTGCACTGGCATACAGGGTGACCGTTATGACGCTTTTCAAGACCTTTGATCCTCAGTCCTCTACCCTGGTGGGGTATGGTGTGTCGGCCCTGCTGGTTTCCAGCAAGGATGCCGGCAACCTGCAGGGACGGCTTGCCGCGCTGGGATGTGCGGTTGACCGGCTGGATGAGTTGTATCTGGCGCTGGAGAGCGTGCTTGACGGTCCGGTCGGCTATGATCTGATCGTGATCGATTGCGACGGCCTTGGCGGGTTGTCGGCCGGTGAGCGGGCGAAGAACCTTCTCAGAATCGCCGGGCGGTGCCCGCCCGTGATCCTTGTCAGTCGCGAATGTGGCACGCAAGTGTTCCCCAATAACCGGTTTGAACCGGTGATCCTGCGCGCCCCCTGCAGTGCCCTGTCGCTTCGGGTGGGGTTCGAACATGCGATGCAGGATCGAATCGTGCTGGCCCGGGCGGGCTGAGGCACATGCAAAAGGGGGCAGGGTTGCCCCCGCCCCCTTTCGAATTTCGGACGAGATCGCTTAGGCGAGAGCCAGATTGATCGCCGACTCGCGGCCGTCACGGCCTGCCTCGATGTCGAACGTGACCGGCTGGCCATCTTTCAGTGAACGCAGACCAGCACGCTCCAGCGCGGTGATGTGGACGAACACGTCCTTCTTGCCGCCTTCCGGGGCGATGAAGCCGTAGCCTTTGGTTTCATTGAACCATTTCACGGTGCCCTTGGCCATCGTGATGTCTCCTGTCAATTTGCCGCCCGCGAAATTGCAGCGGCCCGGCCAGTCAGCTTTTGGTCGAATGCTGTGGCCGTGAACGGAGACAGAGATCGAGTAGAGATAACCTAGCCCCTTTTATATGGGGGGCAAAGATTGGCAAATCAAGGGAAATTTCCCCCGAGTCAGGGGCCCTGCGGTCACACGGTTTCGGCGAGAAGCCTTGTCTTCGGCTGACGTGAGGTCAGGGCCAGGGCCACCAGCAGACCCGCAACAGCGATGCCGCCCAGGGCCCAAAGGGCAAGGGCCATCAGCCAGCTGGAATTGAACAGAACCAGGGCTACAAGGGCCGAGACGAAACCCGTCATCCCCCCGAAGATCACAGCAACAGCCGCCATGTCAGCCTCCCGTCATGATGGCTCATGTTTGCTGCCGATTGGGGCGAGAAAAAGGCGGAAAAGCGGAAGAAGCGTGGGGCTTGCCCGATTGCGTCAGAACCTGCGGCGGGCACGCAGGGCCGCGCCGATGGTGCCGTCATCCAGATAGTCCAGCTCTCCGCCGACCGGCACGCCCTGCGCCAGACTGGTCACCTGCACGCCCGTCGGCCCCAGCGCATCGGCGATGTAATGGGCCGTCGTCTGGCCGTCGACCGTGGCATTCAGCGCCAGAATGACCTCGCGCAGGCCCTCATCCGCCACCCGCGCGACAAGACGCGGAATGCCCAGTTCCTCCGGTCCGACCGAATCAAGCGCCGAGAGCGTGCCACCCAGAACGTGATAGCGGCCGCGAAACGCCTGCCCCCGTTCCATGGCCCAAAGGTCGGCGACATCCTCGACCACACAGATCTCGCCGGTGGCGCGGGCCGGGTCGGCGCAGATCGGGCAAAGTTCGGCCGTCCCGATGTTGCCGCAAACGGCACAGTCGCGGGCGTTCAGCGCGACGGTGGCCATGGCCTGAGCCAAAGGGGCCATCAACTGCCCACGTTTTTTCAAAAGCATCAGCACCGCGCGCCGGGCCGAGCGCGGGCCAAGACCCGGCAGGCGGGCCATGAGGTCGATCAGCGCCTCGATGTCGCGGGTGCCCTCCACCGGTTCAGAACGGCAGCTTGAAATCGGCCGGCAGGCCAAGGCTTTGGGTCAGCTTGCCCATTTCCTGTTCTGTGCGCGCCGCGGCCTTGGCCTGCGCGTCATTCAGGGCGGCAAGGATCAGGTCTTCGATCACTTCCTTTTCCGAAGGCACAAGGATCGCAGGATCGATGTCCAGGCCGGTGATCTGTCCTTTTGCCGTGGCCCGCGCCTTGACAAGGCCCGCGCCCGCCTCGCCGATCACCACGGTCCGGGCAAGCTCGGCCTGCAGTTCGGTCATCTTGGCCTGCGCTTCCTGCGCGGCCTTCATCATCTTGGCCATATCGCCAAGCCCGCCCAAACCCTTCAACATCTGGTCACTCCGGTTGTTTGTTCTGCAAGATAGGCTTGCCGCGTAGGATGGGCAATATTGCCCATCCTACTGATCCTCGAACGGGTCCCATTCGTCTTCGACTTCAGGCAGCGCCTCGGCCTGAGCAGCGGCGGCCATCGCCTCGGGTGTGCGGATTTCGGCAATCCTTGCGCCGGGGAAGGATGCCATCACCGCCTGCACCAAGGGGTTGGCCAACGCCTCGGCACGGGCGGCGTTCTCTTCGGCGTCCCGCTCTTCGGCAATCGTCGGCGCTCCGCCGTCACTGACAACCGAGATGCCCCAGCGGCCACCTGTCCAGCCCTGCAGCCGCTGCGACAGCCGTGCGGCAAGGTCGGGGCGGGCCAGCGCACTGGGTTCGAACTCGATCCGGCCGGGAGAATAGCGCACCAGCTTGACCCCGTCCTCGACCTCTTTCAGCAACAGCATGTCGCGTTTTTCGCGGATCAGATCCACCACGTGTTGAAAGCTGGGCAGGGCGATCTGCGGGGCCTGTGCCAGCGCCGTCGCTTGTCCGCCCATCATTGTCGGTCCGCGCATCGGGGCGTGACTGGCGCCCATCATCGGGGCATGAACCGTGCCGCCCGGCGCTCCATAGCCGCCCCCGGCAGGCGCCCCACCCGGCATTGGGCCGGGCGCGGTCTGCGACTGCAAGCGTTTCACCAGCGTTTCGGGGTCGGGCAGGTCGGCCACATGGGTCAGCCGGATCACCGCCATCTCTGCCGCCATCATGGCATTGGGCGCCAGCGCCACCTCTTCGATCGCCTTGAGCAGCATCTGCCACATCCGGCTGAGAACCCGCATCGGCAGCTTGCCGGCCATGTCCAGCCCGCGGCTGCGTTCCTCGGGTGGGGTTGTCGGATCCTGTGCGGCCTCGGGGGTGATCTTGATGATCGAAATCCAGTGGGTGATCTCGGCCAGATCGCGCAGGATCGCCATCGGGTCGGCCCCGTCGGCATATTGTGCCGCGAGTTCCGCCAGCGCCTCGGGTGCTGCTCCGCGCATGATCATGTCAAAAAGGTCCAGCACCCGCCCCCGGTCGGCCAGACCCAGCATGGCGCGCACCTGATCTGCGTTTGTCTCGCCCGCGCCATTGGAAATCGCCTGATCCAGCAGCGAGGTCGCATCGCGTGCCGATCCTTCGGCGGCCCGGGTGATCAGCGCCAGGGCCCCGTCGGTGATCTGCGCTCCTTCCGCCTTGGCGATCTTCGACAAAAGCCCCATCATCACCTCGGGCTCGATCCGCTTGAGGTCAAAGCGCTGGCAGCGCGACAGGACCGTGACCGGCACCTTGCGGATTTCGGTGGTCGCAAAGATGAATTTCACATGGGCCGGCGGTTCTTCCAGCGTCTTCAACAGCGCGTTGAACGCGGCCGTCGACAGCATGTGCACTTCGTCGATGATATAGACCTTGAATCGCGCTGACGCTGCCCGATAGTGAACGGAATCAATGATTTCGCGAATGTCGCCCACGCCCGTCCGGCTGGCTGCGTCCATCTCCATCACGTCGACATGGCGGCCTTCGGCGATGGCGCGGCAGGGCTCACACTGGCCGCAAGGCTCGGTCGTGGGGCCGCCCTTGCCATCGGGGCCCACACAGTTCAGCCCCTTGGCGATGATGCGGGCCGTGGTGGTCTTGCCGGTGCCGCGGATGCCGGTCATGATGAAAGCATGCGCGATGCGGTCGGCCGCGAAAGCGTTCTTCAGCGTGCGCACCATCGCCTCTTGCCCGACCAGATTGGCAAAGGTTTCGGGGCGGTATTTGCGGGCAAGAACCTGATAGGCTTCTTCGCGCGTCTCGGACATGGGGCCTCGCTGGATTCGTGGCGCCAAGACTAGGCCCTTGGGGGCGGCAAGGCAAACCGGAAGGGCAGGGATGGAGATCGCCGAAATCAGGATCGGGGCTGGGCTGAAGGGCATTTGCCCGATGCCTGGGCGGACGGGGGACTATCTCGGCGATCTGGCGGCCGTGCTGGCCTGGTCGCCCGGGCTGGTCGTGACGCTGGCCGAGACGGGCGAGTTGGCGGCGCGGGGCGCGGCCAGCCTGCCTGCCGATCTGGCGCGGGCCGGGGTGGACTGGCTGCATCTGCCGATCCCCGATTTTGGAACCCCGCCGCGCGGCTTGCGTCAGGCCTGGCCCGAGGTCTCGGCCCGGTTGCACGAGGTTGACCGGATGCTGGTGCATTGCATGGGGGGCTGCGGGCGGTCGGGCATGGTCCTGTTGCGGCTGATGGTGGAGGCGGGCGAAATCCCCGGCGCAGCACTGGAGCGGTTGCGCGCCGTGCGCCCCTGCGCGGTTGAGACCAGGGCGCAGATGGTCTGGGCCATGGGAGCGTGAACGGGGGCTTGAACGCCGCCGCATTTGGCGCGACCTATGGGCAAAGACAGGAGTTGCCCATGGCCAGGATTGCCGTTCTTACCGTCTCCGACCGTGCAAGCCGCGGAGAATATGAAGATCGGGGCGGACCTGCCTGCGAAGAGTGGCTGCGCCGGGTCATCACCACGCCGGTCGAGATCCTGCGCCGGATCACGCCGGATGGCCGGGCCGAGGTTGCCGCCGCCATGACCGATCTGGCCGATGTCTGGGGCGCCGACCTGATTCTGGCCACCGGGGGCACGGGCCCCAGCCCGCGCGACCAGACGCCCGAGGCGATGGCCGATGTCATCACCTTTGATCTCCCCGGTTTCGGCGAGGCGATGCGGGCGGCCAACGGCAAGGTGGTGGCGACGGCGATCCTGTCACGTCAGGGCGCGGGGGTTCGGGGCAAGACGCTTATCATCACCCTGCCCGGCAGCCCGAATGCCATATCCACCAGCCTTGAGGCGGTCTTTGCCGCCGTGCCCTATTGCCTTGACCTGATCGGCGCCGGCCGGGTGGACACCGATCCGGCGATCATCAAGGCCCATCGCCCCAAGGGGGCGTGATCGATTTCCAGGCAGAAGCCTGGTGCGGATTTCGCCCTCAGGCCCCGACCCCTTCGGCCTTGAGCAGATGCACCGCGTTGATCTGCCATCCGTTTTCGGCTTCGATCATCTGGTAATCCAGAAGATGCGTGCGGCCCGATTGATCTGTGATCATGACCCGCTGCCAAAGCCCGCCCGCAACCTCGCGCAGCTCAAGCATCTTCACGGCTGCGGGGCGGTGGACCATCGGATAGCCCTCGCTCACCATCCGGCCGAAATTTTCGGGCGTGCCGAAGATGGATCTGATCGTGGGCGAGGCAAAGGTGAAGGCGGTGGCAAAGTCATCGGCCTGAAAGGCCTGCAACTGATGTTCGATGGTGGCCCGGATCGGCGCGTCCTGCGCGGCGGCGGGCAGGGCAAGAAAGAGGCTGGCAAGCAATAGGCGCATGGGGTTCCTCCTGTCGATGCAGGAAGACATAGCGCGGTTAAGAAAAAGCAAAGGCCCGGCCGGAACGTCCCGCCGGGCCTGCGATGCGGTCAGGCGGCCAGCGCGCCCGAAAGACCCTTGTCGATCAGTGCGATGGTCTCTTCAACCCCGTAAAGCGCGATGAACCCGCCGAAACGCGGCCCTTCCGAGGCGCCCAGCAGCACCTCATAAAGCGCCTTGAACCAGTCGCGCAGCGGTTCGAACCCGTGATCCTTGCCGACGGCAAAGACCATCGATTGCAGCGCCTCGTCGTCCAGCCCGCCCTGCCAGGCGGCGAGCCGCGTGCGCAGGTCCGTGATGGCGGCACGCTCCTGATCGGTGGGCAGGCGGAACTTGCGGGTGGGGGCGATCTTGTCGGCGTAGTAACGCACCGCGAAACCGGCGGCGGCGTCGAGATCGGGGTTCGATTCCTGGCTGGCATCAGGCGCATAGCGTTTGATGAAACCCCAAAGTCCCTTGGCATCCTTGGCCCCGGCAACCGAGGCAAGGTTCAAGAGCATCGAGAACGGCACCACCATATGCGAGGCCGGCGGCTTGCCGTTGTGAATGTGCCAGACCGGGTTGTTGGCCTGGGCGTCAATGTCTTGCGTCGGATAGGCGCGCAGTTGCTGGTGGTATTCGTCCACCGCCCGCGGGATCACGTCAAAATGCATCCGCTTGGCCGTCTTCGGCTTTTGATACATGAAATAGGACAGCGATTCCGTGGCCGCATAGGTCAGCCATTCGTCGATCGTCAGGCCATTGCCCTTGGATTTGGAAATCTTCTGGCCCTGATCGTCGAGAAACAGCTCATAGGTCATGTGGTTGGGCTTCTTGCCGCCCAGAACCTCGCAGATCCCGTCATAGATCGGCGTGTTGGTGGAATGGTCCTTGCCATACATTTCAAAGTCCACCCCCAGCGCGGCCCAGCGGGCGCCGAAATCGGGCTTCCATTGCAGTTTGACATGGCCGCCGGTCACCGGCAGCGTCCAGTCCCGGCCATCTTCATCATCGAAGGTGATGGTGTGGTTCACCGCATCCACATGCTTCATCGGGACATAAAGCACGCGGCCGGTCTCCGGGTGGATCGGCAGGAAGCAGGAATAGGTCTGCTGGCGTTCCTCGCGCAAGCTGGCCAGCATCACCTCCATGATCGCGTCGTAACGCTCGGCCGCCAGCAGCAGCGTGTCGTCGAACCGGCCCGACTTGTAGAACTCGGTCGCGCTGATGAATTCGTATTCGAACCCGAAGGTG
>JALQYS010000031.1 GCA_023254015.1 Paracoccaceae bacterium | reverse complement strand
CGGGCAGTTGATGATCGTCCATTCCGGGATGAAGCTGTCCAGCTCGGCCCGTTCGGGGCGGCGCAGCATGTGGCGGATGAAAAGCCCGTGCCAGGCCAGTTCGGTCACCACACGCACATCCAGCCGGTGCGCCGGATCGGCACCACCGAACAGGTCCTGCACGAAGTAGTCGCGGCCTTTCATATGGGCCAGCATGTCGGCATGCAGGCGGTCAAACGCTTCGGGCGCCATCGGGGCGTTGTTTTCCCACCAGATGGTGTTTTCAACCGAAGGGGTGCGGACGACGAACTTGTCTTTCGGCGAGCGGCCGGTGAATTGACCGGTGGTGCACAGGAAGGCGCCGCCCTTGCCCAGACGCCCTTCGCCGCGGGCGACGGCGGCCTCCACCAAAGCAGGTTCAATGTAGTTGTAATGGACGTTGCCCAGTCCCGTGATGCCTTGTGCCTCAAGCGTTGCCTTGGGGTTCACGCGTCCATTTGTCATCCTGCAAGCTCCTGTATCCGCCTTGGGCGGGGTGGTCAGACCTGGGGCGGCCGGGCCAAAGGCTGCCCATCTCGTGGGGTAATCCATCCCACGGCCGCGCTATAACACGGTGATTTTGCCCAGAATAGGACGCAAACGCATAGTTAGCGCAACCACCGCCCTATTTGCGCGATCAATCGCCACCATCGGAAACAACTGCGGCAAATTAGTCAATTCTTGGGACTTTCGGTGACTCAATGAGGGCGCTGTGCGGGGTGATTCGCACATAGAGGTTGATTCCATCGGCCGGAAAATGGATCATACGAGAAAAATCAGGCAAGCCGAGCAGAATAGGGAAGCCCAAATCATGGCAAGGATCGCCCTTGTAGACGACGACAGGAACATCCTGACGTCGGTTTCGATGACTCTTGAGGCAGAAGGTTTCGAGGTGGAAACCTATAATGACGGGCAATCGGCCCTTGATGCCTTCAATCGCCGCCTGCCCGACATGGCGGTGCTGGACATCAAGATGCCCCGAATGGACGGGATGGACCTGCTGCAGCGCCTGCGGCAGAAAACCACCATGCCGGTGATCTTCCTCACCTCGAAGGATGACGAGATCGACGAGGTCCTGGGCCTGCGCATGGGCGCGGATGACTATGTGAAAAAGCCCTTCAGCCAGCGGCTTCTGGTTGAGCGCATCCGTTCGCTCCTGCGCCGGCAGGATGCCATCACCACCGGCGAGGTGGCCGTCACCGAAGAGACCAAGATCATCGAGCGCGGTCATCTGCGGATGGACCCCCTGCGCCATTCCGTGTCCTGGAAGGGCAAGGATGTCTCGCTCACCGTGACCGAGTTCATGTTGCTGCAGGCGCTTGCGCTGCGGCCCGGTTTCGTCAAGTCGCGCGACCAGTTGATGGACGTGGCCTATGATGATCAGGTCTATGTCGACGACCGCACCATCGACAGCCACATCAAGCGATTGCGCAAGAAGATGCGGTCGGTTGACGAAGAATTCTCGGCGATCGAGACGCTTTACGGCATTGGCTATCGCTACAACGAAGAATGAACGCTGAATGACCGCGGCCGGAAAGATCGACATCGGAACGTCACGGCCTGCTCAGGCGGCCGGCGACGTTCTGCTGGGCGAGGATTGGGAATCGCCTGACACGGTGCTTGATCCGGTGCTGCGCGAAGGCAGGGCGCGGCGCGGGCTGCTGTCGCTGAACAAGTCGCCTCTTGCCCGCAAGATCATTGTTTTCAACCTTATGGCGCTGATCATCCTGGTGGCGGGGGTCCTGTTTCTGAACCCGTTCCGTGACAGCCTTGTTGAACAGCGTGAAAAGGCGCTGGTGACCGAGGCGCAGCTTGTCGCCAATATCGTCGCCGTGGCGCAGCGCAGTGACGGGCAGTTGCCGCGCCTGATCAACGATATTGCCGTCGGGCCCGGGTTGCAGGTTTTCCTGTTTGACCCGAAGGGCGCCCTTGTGGCGCAGGGCATTGGCAAAGATCGGCCGGACCTTCCCTCGGAAAAGCCCCGGTCGACAGTGATAACCGATTTCCTCAGCGCGATCTGGAGCGGGGTTTCCCGTCTGGTCGGCAACGACCGGGCGCCCGGGGGGGGCGTGACCGGCGCCTCGCTGGCAAAAGAGCTGTTTGGCAAGGCCGTGGCAGGCGAGACTTTTGCGACCACGGGTCAGGGCCCTTCGGGCGGCGTGATCTTTGCCGTCGCGACGCCGGTTTTGCAGGACGGTGCCCTGGTCGGCGTTGTCGCCCTCACCTCGGCCGAGGGCGAGATCGACAGTCTGGTTCGGCATGAGCGTGAGCAGATCCTGCAAATGTTCGTCATCGCCTTGCTTGTGTCGATCGGCCTCAGCCTTGTGCTGGCCTCCACCATCGCCAACCCGTTGTCGGATCTGGCCGCCGCGGCCGAACTCGGGCGTGACCGCGACGCGCGCAAGATGACGCCGGGCCGCATCCGGATTCCGGATCTGGCCGCACGACCTGACGAGATTGGCCGTCTTTCCGTTGCCATGCGCGGCATGGTCGCCGCCCTTTATGACCGGATCGACGCGAACGAACAGTTCGCCGCCGATGTCAGCCATGAAATCAAGAACCCGCTGGCATCCTTGCGCTCGGCCGTGGGGTCGTTGCGGATGGTCAAGAAGGAAGAGCATCGGGAAAAGCTGCTGGACGTGATCGACCATGACGTGCGCCGCCTCGACAGGCTGGTCAGCGACATTTCCAATGCCTCGCGCCTTGATAGCGAGCTGGTCAAGGAACAGGAAGAAGAGTTCAATCTTGTCACCACCCTGACCAACCTGTGCGACTTCCTTGGCCAGCAGGCCGCTGAAAAGGGCGTTGAGTTCATCACCGATTTTCCGGCCGATCCGGTCCGGATTCACGGGCTTGAAGGCCGCCTGGCGCAGGTCTTCGTCAATCTCATCACGAATGCCGTTTCGTTCTGCGAAGATGGCGACGCCGTGCGGGTCTGGGCGCGGCAGCGCGAAAACCGCGTGCTGGTGGTTGTCGAAGATACCGGCCCCGGTATTCCCGAACAGGCGCTGACCAAGGTATTCAAGCGGTTCTATTCCGATCGGCCGGCCACGCATTTCGGCAACAACTCGGGCCTCGGCCTGTCGATCTCCAAACAGATCGTCGAGGCCCATGGCGGTGTCATCTGGGCCGAGAACATCCGCCCCACAAACGCCGATCCCACCTCTGACCCGCTGGGCGCGCGGTTTGTGGTGGGGCTGCCGGTTTGACGGGGCTGGCGCCCGAACGCCTTCATGCGAGCTGTGTCGCCTTCGATGGTCGGGGCGTTCTTCTGATCGGGCCATCGGGCGCGGGGAAATCCTCGCTCGCGCTCAGGCTCATGTCCTTGGGCGCCCTGCTGGTGGCGGATGACCAGACCCTGCTTGAGGCAAGCGACGGCGTGCTTTACGCCCGGGCGCCAGAAAACCTTCGTGGAATGATCGAGGCAAGGTATCTGGGCCTGCTGACTGCTGCTGCGCTTGATTGCGCAAGGGTTGATCTGGTGGTGGATCTTTCTCGCGATGAAACCGAAAGACTGCCGCCCTTGCGCAAAATCGTTCTGGCTGGGGTTGAATGTGCCCTTGCCTACGGCAGCGACCCGTCCCATCTTTCACATGCGGTGCGGTGTCTTGTCCTTAATGGCCGCTGCGCCTGAAAGGAAATGTCTGCAGTGCCCGAGTGGATCCGTACGCAACATGAGCACCGCCTTCTTCTGGTGACAGGGCCTTCTGGCGCCGGGCGATCCACGGCTATCCATGCGCTGGAAGATCTGGGCATGGAGGTGATCGACAATCTTCCCTTGTCCTTTCTGCCCCGATTGATCGACGGCCCTTCGCTGGGGCGGCCTGTCGCCTTGGGCATTGATGTGCGCAACCGCGATTTCAGCGTGACCGGTCTGATCGAGATGATCGACCAGCTGACGCGCGATCCGAAGGTCGGGCTGGAGTTGCTGTATGTTGATTGCAGTCCCGACGCCCTGATCCGCCGCTACAGCGAAACGCGCCGGCGGCACCCGCTTGCCAGCGGAGAGACGGTGACCGAGGGGATCAGGCGGGAGATCGACCTTCTGTCGCCGGTGCGGGCGCGGGCCGACCATCTGATCGACACGACAGAGCTCTCTCCGCACGATTTGCGGGCCGAGATCAAGCTGTGGTTCGGAGAAGGTCAGGGCGGCCATATGGCCGTGTCGATTCAGTCGTTCAGCTACAAGCGGGGCCTGCCGCGTGGGCTGGATATGGTGTTCGACTGTCGCTTCTTGCGAAATCCCTATTGGAATCCCGACCTGCGCGGCAAGGATGGCCGCGATGTCGAGGTGGCTGACGACATCGCGCAGGACCCGCGCTTTGACGAATTCATCGAAAGGGTTTCCGGCCTGCTGCAGTTTCTGCTGCCGGCCCACAGCGATGAGGGCAAGACGCATCTGTCCATCGGCCTCGGCTGCACCGGGGGGCAACACAGGTCTGTTGCAGTTGCAGAAAAACTTGGCAAGATGCTTGCGGATACAGGCTGGACGGTGTCAAAACGGCATCGTGAACTGGAAAGAAACGGCGCGCAGGCGGCGTCTGGGATATCGGGGTAAGGCCGCGTGATCGGTATCGTGATCGTTGCACATGGTGGATTGGCGCGCGAGTATCTCGCAGCGATTGAGCATGTCGTCGGGCCACAAGCGGCCATTCGCGCGATCACGATCGAGGATGATCACGACCGCGGCCAGAAACAGGCGGAAATCTGCAAGGCCGCCGACGAGGTTGACAAGGGAACCGGGGTCGTTCTGGTGACCGACATGTTCGGGGGCTCCCCGTCGAACCTTTCGCTGATGGCCTGCGCCGGGGCAGGGCGGCGAATCCTGTATGGCGCGAACCTGCCCATGCTCATCAAACTGGCGAAATCGCGTGACCTGCCGGTCGCGGAGGCCGTCGCCGGCGCGATGGAGGCCGGACGCAAATACATCAACAGCCTTGATCTTGGGGGCGGGGAGTCCAGATGACCGGACAGGTGCTGAAAATCATCAATGAAAAGGGCCTGCATGCCCGTGCCTCGGCCAAGTTCGTCGAGGTGGTCGAAGCCCATGACGCCATGGCCGAGGTCACGAAGGACGGCATGACGGTCTCGGGGGATTCCATCATGGGGCTTTTGATGTTGGCAGCCTCGCGCGGAACCACTATTGAGGTGCGGACAAGCGGGGCGCAGGCGACAGAGCTGGCGCAGGCGCTTGAGGCATTGGTGGCCGCACGCTTTGGCGAGGATCGCTGAAGCGAGAGGCTGACGGGAAGGCTTAGGTTCGTGACCCAGACGCCGCAGATCAAGGACAAGGGCCTTGCGGTCCCGCCGCAGGGCCAGAGCGCCAGTGCGCGGGGGGCTGAGCGTCAGTATGACATGCGGCGGCTGTCCTATGCCGGCACGTTCAAGAATCCGGTCAAGGCCAACACGATCAGGGCGCTTGAATGGCTGACGGCCAAGGTCACGCTCTTGCGCCTTATCCGCAGCTTTGAAAAATCGGGCGCGCCCTTCGGAGCCCCCTTCTGGCCCAAGGCGATCCGTCACATGGGCATCCGCATCGACACGCCGGACGAAGAGATTGCGCGCATCCCAGCGACGGGGCCTGTCGTCGTGGTTGCCAATCACCCCTCCGGGCTGGTGGATGGCATGGTGATGGCCGAGATGGTCAATCGCGTGCGGTCCGATTTCAAGATCCTGACCCGCAGTCTGCTTACCGGCATTCCCGAGGTCGAGGAATTCATGATTCCCGTCCCCTTCCCGCATGAGGACAACGCCCGCGAACTTGGGCTGCAGATGCGGGATGAAACGATGAAGCATCTCAAGGCGGGCGGTGTCATCATCCTGTTCCCGGCTGGCAAGGTGGCGATGTCCGAAGGCTGGTGGGGCCCGGCGGTCGAGGCGGAATGGAATGTCTTTACCCACAAGATCGTGCGCTCTTCCGGCGCAACGATCGTGCCGATGTTCTTTCCCGGCCAGAACAGCCGCGCCTTCCTGATTGCCAACAAGCTGTCGGACACCCTGCGTCAGGGGCTGTTGCTCTATGAGATCAAACGGTCGCTGTTCAAACCGCAGCGGCCCTTTGTCGGTGAACCGATTCCGGCATCAGAGCTTGCCAAATGGCAGGGCAACCCGCGCGGCTTTCTGGCCTGGCTTCGTCAGCATACGCTGGATCTGGGCAAATAGCCCGCCCTCCTCGTCGTCTTGCAGACGCTCGTCGGGGTTAGCCCCCGACGAGAAGCGAAGCGCACGAGGAGGCGGCGGTCAGCGGGTAGGCACGGGCGTTTCGCCCCGGTAATCGTAAAACCCGCGCTGGGTCTTGCGGCCCAGCCAGCCCGCCTCGACATATTTGGTCAGCAAGGGGCAGGGGCGATACTTGGTATCTGCCAGCCCTTCGTGCAGCACGTTCATGATGGCAAGGCAGGTGTCCAGCCCGATGAAATCGGCCAGTTCCAGCGGCCCCATCGGGTGGTTGGCGCCCAGTTTCAGCGCCTGATCGATCGACTGCACGTTGCCGACACCCTCATAGAGCGCATAGACCGCCTCGTTGATCATCGGAATCAGGATGCGGTTCACGATGAAGGCCGGGTAGTCTTCGGCGCTGGCTGCCGTCTTGCCCAATGTGCCAACGACGGCCAGCAGCGTGTCATAGGTCTCGGCATTCGTGGCGATGCCGCGGATCAGTTCCACCAGTTGCATCACCGGCACGGGGTTCATGAAATGAAAGCCCATGAACCGCTCGGGCCTGTCGGTGCGTGACGCAAGGCGGGTGATCGAAATCGACGAGGTGTTCGAGGTCAGGATGGTCTGCGGCCCCAGATGTGGCGCCAGCGTCTCGAAAATCTGGTTCTTGATGGTCTCGCGTTCGGTCGCGGCCTCGATGATCAGATCGCACGGCCCAAGATCGGGCAGCGCCAGCGTGGTCTTGATCCGGGCCATGGCGGCGGCGCGGGTCTCTTCGGTGATCTTGCCGCGCGATGCCTGACGTTCCAGATTTTTCCCGATCGTCGCGACAGCACGCTCCAGACCATCGGCCGATATGTCGTTCAGCAACACATCATAGCCTGCAAGGGCAAAGACATGGGCAATCCCGTTCCCCATCTGACCCGCGCCCACAATGCCGACCGACTTGATGTCCATGCTGCCCACCCTGTTTTACCTCTCCACCATAGGCCGGCGGCAAGGTCGGGGGCAAGTGCAGCAAAACTCATGGCCTTTGCAGCAAATGCAAAGTTTAGCGGCTTGGTAACGGGAATCGGCAATTCTGATCCCGGGTGTGAAACAATACGGGTGTGTGATGGCCTATGCCTTTCCGGGCGCGGGGACGCTCGACTATGCGCCATGCAGCTATGGCGCGTCGCGACTGCATTTTCGCGGTCCGAAATGTGATGTGACTGAACCTTATGTTGCCTGTCTGGGCGGCACAGAGACTTATGGCAAGTTCATCCCGGTTCCTTTTCCGGAACTGCTGGAGGACATGATCGAGGTGCAGGTGGCCAATCTTGGCTGCATCAACGCCGGGCCAGAGGCCTTCTTGCGGGACAAGGAGATTCTCGCCTTGGCCGGTGGCGCGCGGGCCTGTGTGGTGCAGGTGACCGGGGCCCAGAACCTGACGAACCGCTATTATGCGGTGCATCCGCGCCGCAATGACCGCTTCACCTCTCCCTCGCCGTTGCTGCGCAAGCTGTTCCGTCAGGTCGACTTTACCGAGTTCAGCTTTACCCGGCATCTTCTGCATGTTCTTCAGCGCCATTCAGCCGATCGTTTCGAAGTGCTGGCCGAGGAATTGCGTGCGGCCTGGGTCCTGCGGATGCAGGCGCTTCTTCAGGCCTTGCCCTGTCCGACGGTCCTGCTGTGGCTGGCCGAGGGGCCGCCGCCTGCTCCGGGGCGCCGGGCGAACCTGTCGGTGGAGCCGATGCTGATCGACGCCGAGATGATCGCCGCCGTGCGCCCGCTGGCCACCACCTATGTCGAGATGATTCCCTCGGCCGCGGCGCGCGAAAAGGGGGCCGAGGGCATGGCCTTTGGCCCGCTGGATGCGCCGGCGGCGGCATCTCTGCCCGGCCCTGCGGTGCATTATGAGTTGGCCAGACGGCTGACGCCGGTCCTGCAAAGGCTGTTGTGACCGGCCCACTGATTAGTCATTTCCTAATCAGTGGATGCGAATCTTCTTGTTTCCCCAAGTTAACGAATGAAGGATTTTGTGCGGCGGAAAGACAAGCAAAGAGGATCGGCATGGGTCGGGACGTGATTGATACGCTGGTGGTCGGGGCCGGTCAGGCAGGTGTGGCGATGAGCGAGCATCTCAGCCGCGCCGGGGTGCCGCATCTGGTTCTGGAGCGCGCCCGAATCGCGGAACGCTGGCGGTCGGAACGCTGGGATTCGCTGGTGGCCAATGGCCCCGCCTGGCATGACCGCTTCCCGGGTCTGGAATTCGAAGGGTTTGGCCCCGACGATTTCGTGCCCAAGGAAAAGATCGCCGACTACTTCGAGGCCTATGCGAAGAAATTCAACGCCCCCATCCGTTGTGGGGTCGAGGTCAGGAAGGTCACCCGGCGCGAGGGGGCGCCCGGTTTCATTGTCGAAACCTCCGAGGGGGTGGTTGAGGCCAATCGCATCGTCTCGGCGACCGGACCGTTCCAAAAGCCGCAGATCCCGCCGATTGCCCCCAAGGGAACGGATCTTTACCAGATCCATTCCGCTGGCTACCACAATCCACAGCAATTGCCGGAAGGCGCGGTTCTGGTGGTGGGTGCCGGGTCGTCGGGCGTGCAGATTGCAGACGAATTGAACCGCGCCGGTCGCAAGGTTTACCTCTCGGTCGGTGCGCATGACCGCCCGCCGCGCGCCTATCGTGGTCGCGATTTCGTCTGGTGGTTGGGTGTTCTGGGCCTTTGGGACCTGGAGACGGTTCAGCCGGGCCGCGAGCATGTGACGATTGCCGTCAGCGGTGCCTATGGTGGAAAGACCATTGATTTCCGTGAGTTGGCGCATCAGGGCATCACGCTGACCGGCCTGACCGAGGCGTTTGATGGCGGCGTGGTGCATTTTGCGAACAACTTGTGTGAAAACATCCGGCTTGGCGATGAGAACCTGTTCGGGCTTCTGGATGCGGCTGATGACTGGGTGCGCCGGAACGGTGCCGACCTGCCCGAAGAGCCCGAGGCGCGGCGCGTTCTGCCTGATCCGGACTGCATGACCCATCCGGTGCTGGAGCTTGACCTTGCTGCGGCGGGGATCACCTCGATCATCTGGGCCACGGGCTACGCCACTGATTTCAGCTGGCTGCCCTCCGGCGCGCTGGATGCCAAGGGCAAGCCCAAGCACCAGCGCGGGGTCTCGGCTGAGCCCGGGATTTATTTCGTCGGTCTGCCCTGGCTGTCGCGGCGGGGATCGATCTTCATCTGGGGGGTCTGGCATGACGCGCGCCATGTGGCTGACCACATCGCCACCCAGCGCAAGTATCAAGACTATCGCAAGGGCTGATTGCCATTGCCGCCCTGTGCAGGCAGGGTCAGGAAAACAGGATCAGGAGACGACCATGGCGCACTATCGCCACCGCAAGTTCAACACCAAGGACACCTACCCCGAACAGAAGCTGGACAATGACCTGTGTCAGGCCGTTGTCACCACCGGGGGCCGCACGATCTACTTGCGCGGCCAGTGCCCGCAGAATCTGGACGATGCCAAGGACATCGGCAGCCACGATCCGGTGGAGCAGACCCACAAGGTCATGCAGAACATCAAGCAATTGATCGAGGAATGCGGCGGCCAGATGGAGCATCTGGTGAAGGTGGTGGTCTATATCACCGACGTGCGCCACCGCGAGGCTGTCTATCGCACCATGGGCGAATATCTGAAGGGCGTGCATCCAGTCTCCACCGGGCTGGTGGTCAACGCCTTGGCCCGGCCGAACTGGCTGGTGGAAATCGACGGCACCGCCGTCATTCCGGATTGAGCGCATGACCTTTTCGCTTGTCGCGCGCTGCGCCGAGACCGGCATGTTCGGGGTGGCCATCTCGTCCTCTTCGCCCGCCGTTGCGGCGCGTTGCGCCTTTGCGCGGGCGGGGGTGGGGGCCGTTGCCAGCCAGAACATCACCGACCCCCGGCTGGGGCCGCTGGGGCTGGACCTGATGCAGAAGGGTCTGTCGGCGCCCGAAACCATCGCCGAGATTCGCCGCACTGGCAGCTTCATCGACTATCGGCAGGTGTTGGTGGTGGATGGGCAGGGCCGCGCGGCGATCCATTCGGGGGCCAGGGCGCTTGGCATCTGGGCCGAGGCGCAGGGGCCGGACGTGGCCTCGGGGGGGAACCTGCTGGCGAACTCCGGCGTTCCGCAGGCGATCGTGGATGGGTTCCTGTCGGCGAAAGGCCACCTGGGTGACCGGCTGATCGCTGCCATGCGCGCCGGTGTGGCCGCGGGCGGCGAAGCGGGGCCCGTGCATTCCGCCGGGTTGCGGCTGGTCGACAAGGTTGATTGGCCGGTGGCCGATCTGCGCGTTGACTGGACCGAGGATTGCCCGATCGAGGCGTTGGCCGAGCTGTGGGATATCTACAAGCCTCAGCTTGGCGCCTATGTCCAACGCGCGCTGGACCCGCGCGAGGCGCCCTCTTACGGCGTTCCGGGCGACGAATAACCGCCGATGCCGCTGCGCTTTACCCTTCGGCAGCTGGAGTATTTCGTCGCTGTCGGCGAGGCTGGGTCGGTGACGCTTGCCTCGGAAAAGATGCATGTCTCGGCACCGTCGATTTCGGCGGCCATCGCCCAGCTGGAGGCCGACTTTGGCCTCCAGCTTTTCGTGCGCCACCATGCGCGGGGGCTGGCCTTGACGCAGGCCGGACGGCAGCTGATGGCCAGGGCCGGTCAGGTTCTGGCCGAGGCCGAGGCGATGAACCGGCTGGTGGGCGACATTTCGGGGCAGGTTCGGGGCAGCCTCTCGGTCGGTTGCCTGCTGACCTTTGCCCAGATCCTTGTGCCGCAACTGCGCCGGGGGTTCGAGGACAAGAACCCGCAGGTGCGTATTCGTCAGTTCGAGATGAACCAGCAGCAGATTTTCGACAGCCTGCGTGGCGGCGAAATTGATGTCGCGCTGACCTATGACCTGGCGATCCCCGAGGATCTGGTCTTTGTTCCGCTTGTCAGACTGCCGCCCTATGTCCTGTTCCCCGAAGGCCATCCTCTGGCCGAGATGCCGCAGGTAACGGCGGCGATGCTGAAGGACCATCCAATGGTGCTTCTGGACCTGCCGCTGAGCGCCGATTACTTCCTGTCGTTTTTCCGTCGTGCCGATCTGAAGCCGCTGATCGCCGAGCGGACGCGCGACATGGCGGTGATGCGCTCGCTGGTGGCCAATGGCTATGGCTATTCGATCGCCAACATCCGCCCATTGAACGATCTGGCCCCCGATGGGCGTCGCCTGCGCTATGTGCCACTGGTCGGGCCGGTCAAGCCGATGGCGCTGGGAGTGGTGATGGCAAAGGGTGCCGAGAGTGTTCTGACGATCTCGGCTTTTGTGCATCATTGCCGAGAGGCGGTCACCGAGGCCAGTGTTCCGGGCCTGACCATGCCGTCCGCATGACAAAGGGCGCCCGTTGGGGCGCCCTTTCAGGGGTAGGATGGGCAATATTGCCCATCCTACGGATCAGAGCTTGCCGGTCAGGTCCGGGACGGCAGTGAAGAGGTCAGCGACCAGGCCATAGTCGGCCACCTGGAAGATCGGGGCCTCTTCGTCCTTGTTGATGGCGACGATGATCTTGGAGTCCTTCATGCCAGCCAGGTG
>JALQYS010000005.1 GCA_023254015.1 Paracoccaceae bacterium | reverse complement strand
CATCGCTTCGGCATGGGCCTGCATGTTTACCATCAGGTCCGGCCCCTGAATGTGCTTTTCGCCGGGCCAGTTTTCCACCTCGGTCGTGATGGTCAATTGCCCGCCGGGTTGCAGACCCTGCACCAGAATGGGGTTCAGCATGGCGCGGGCCGAATAGACCGCCGCGGTATAGCCCGCCGGGCCAGAACCGATGATCAGAACCTTGGTGTGCCGCGTCTCGCCCATTCTATCCCCCGGGATTCGTTGTCTCGCCTCATATAGGCAAGGGGGCAGAGACGGGAAAGCCCCGGCTGAAAGCCTCCGATTACGAAAAATTGCGCAGCCACGAAATATAATTGCGCCCGCTTTGCCATGCGCCTAATAAGCGTCAAAACAGGAGTTATGAATGGCCACCTCCAAGCTCGATCCGATCGACCGTCACATTCTGGCTGAATTGCAGGCCGATGGGCGGATGACGAACGTCGAGCTGGCCAGCCGCGTCGGGATTTCCGCGCCGCCCTGCCTGCGCCGGGTGCGCACGCTGGAAGAGGAAGGCTATATCAAGGGCTACCACGCCGAGGTGAACGCCCGCGAGTTGGGGTTCGAGGTGGCGGTGTTTGCCATGGTTCGGCTGAAGTCACAGGCCGAGGCCGACCTTTCGGCCTTCGAGGCGCGCTGCCGCGCCTGGCCCCTTGTGCGCGAATGTCACATGCTGAACGGCGAGATCGATTTCATCCTGAAATGCGTCTCGCCCGATCTGTCGACCTTCCAGAACTTCCTGACCGAGGAGCTTCTGAAGGCCGACAACGTGGCCAATGTGAAAACCAGCCTTGTCATCCGCTGCGCCAAGGACGAGCCGGGGCTGCCTTTTGACGTGCTGGAGGCGCGGCTGGCGAAAAACGCCTGAGGCGTCTTACTTCCGGGCCTCAAGCGCCGCGATGCGGGCCTCAAGAGCGGCGTTTTCCTCACGCGCTTTCTGCGCCATGGCGCGCACGGCGTCGAACTCTTCGCGCGTCACGAAATCGCGGTCGGCCATCCAGCGGTCGATGAAGGATTTCATCGCGGTTTCCGCCTCGGTCCGCGCGCCTTGGGCCACGCCCATGGCGTTGGTCATCAGCTTGGACATGTCGTCAAAGAACTTGTTGCCCGGTTGCATTGGGGGTCTCCCTTCACTTTCCGTCTATATGAGGCCAAGCCCCCCCGGACACAAGACCGCCCCAGATTGACAAGGCGCAGGCGCTGCCGGACAAGACGGCACAGCAACCGGCAGGCCCCATGTCTTATATCCCATTCCCTGACATCTCGCCCGAGATCTTTGCCATCGACATCGGTCCGATGACCTTTGCCCTGCGCTGGTATGCGCTGGCCTATATCGTCGGTCTGATCGCCGGGTGGAAGCTGATCGTGAAGATGGTCCAGACGCCGCGCCTGTGGCCGGGGGCCGCACCGGCCCCGGCTGAGCAGATTGAACGGCTGCTGACCTGGGTGATCCTTGGCGTCATTCTGGGCGGGCGGCTGGGCTATGTGCTGTTCTACGACCTTGGCAGTTTTGCCGCTGATCCGGCCCGCATCCTGCGGGTCTGGGAAGGGGGCATGTCGTTCCACGGTGGCTTCCTTGGGGTCGTGGTTGCGGGCCTCTTGTTCTGCCGCAAGGAAAACATTCCCGTGCTGCCCATGGCCGACCTGATGGCGGCGGTGGTGCCGATTGGTCTTTTTCTGGGGCGCATCGCAAATTTCATCAATGCCGAGCTTTGGGGCCGGCCCACCACAATGCCCTGGGGCGTGGCCTTTCCAGGCGAGGCGGCGCAGGCCTGCGCCACGGCCGATCTGCCCTGCATCCGTCATCCCAGCCAACTGTATGAAGCGGGGCTGGAAGGGCTTCTTCTCATGGCGGTTTTCAATTTCCTGATCTGGCGGCGCGGCTGGTTCCGCTGGCCCGGGGCTATCGCCGGGTTGTTCTTTGCCGGCTATGGTCTGGCGCGCGGCTTTGTCGAGTTCTTCCGCCAGCCTGACCTGCAATTCGTCACCCCGGGCAATCCCTTGGGTCTTTACCTGCATGTCGGCGGCTGGGGCCTGACGGCGGGGCAACTCTTGTCGCTGCCGATGATCGCGGCGGGTCTGTGGCTTCTGATCCGGGCAAGGCGGGCATGACGGCGCTGGCCGAGACGCTGAAACGCCGCATCCGCGCCGATGGGCCGATGACGGTTGCGGCCTATATGGCAGAATGTCTGATGCACCCGACGCAGGGCTATTACACCACCCGACCGCCCTTTGGCGCCGAGGGCGATTTTATCACCGCGCCCGAGATCAGCCAGATGTTCGGAGAGCTGATGGGCCTGTGCCTGGCGCAAAGCTGGCTGGATCAGGGGGCACCTGCGCCCTTTACCCTGGCCGAGCTTGGCCCCGGGCGCGGCACGCTGATGGCCGACATCCTGCGCGCCACCCGCGCTGTGCCGGGCTTTCACGCCGGGATGCGGCTGATCCTGCATGAAGCCTCGCCCGCGCTGCGCGATGTGCAAAAGGCCACGTTGCAGGGCTATGCGCCGGAATGGATCGAGGACGTCTCCGCGCTGCCCGATCAGCCGCTGTTTCTGGTGGCGAACGAGTTTTTCGATGCCCTGCCCATTCACCAATATGTCCGCTTGGGGGGCTTGTGGCGCGAGCGGCTGGTGGGCCTGCAGGGAGGCGATCTGGCCTTTGGCCTGTCGCCCGACCCCACCCCCGCCGCGCCCGCGCCGCAGTTCGCCGCCGATCCGGATGGCTCGGTTGTGGAAACCTGTCCGGCCGCCCGGCCCTATGTCGCGGCGATCACCCAACGGCTTGCCCGTCATGGCGGGCTGGCGCTGATTGTCGATTATGGCGGCTGGCGGTCGAAGGGCGACACGTTGCAGGCGCTGAAAGACCATGCCTTCGCCGATCCGCTGGCCGAGCCGGGCCGGGCCGACCTGACGGCACATGTCGATTTCGAGGCGCTGGCGCTAGGCTGGCCCGCCGCCCATTACACCTCGCAGGGCGCCTTTCTGACCGCCCTTGGCATCGACGCCCGCGCCGCGCGGCTGGCGCAAGGGCTGTCGGGCGCGGCGCTGCACAGCCATCTTGCCGCGCATCGCCGCTTGACCGATGCTGCAGAAATGGGTTCGCTGTTCAAGGTGCTGGGACTGTCTGCGCCAGATTGCCCGCCACCGCCCGGATTTTCGCCCAAAGGTTCCTGATGCTGGAGATCATCACCTCTGACGCCCTGCTGCCCCGCCACGGCTTTTTCACCCGCAAGGGGGGGGCCTCTTCGGGCATCTTCGCCGGGCTGAACTGCGGCACCGGCAGCAGCGATCAGGCCGAGATCGTTGCGATCAACCGCGCCCGCGTGGCCGAGGCCATGGGGCTGCCGGTCGAGGCGCTGGTCAGCGTGCATCAGGTCCATTCGCCCGATGTGGTGACGGTGACGGCCCCCCTGTCCGACAAGCCGCGTGCCGATGCCATGGTGACGGCGACACCCGGCCTTGCGCTGGCGGTGCTGACCGCCGATTGCCAGCCGGTGCTGTTTGCCGATGCCGCGGCCGGCGTGATCGGCGCGGCGCATGCCGGCTGGAAGGGCGCGCAGGGCGGGGTGCTCGAGGCCACACTGGACGCGATGGAGGCCCTGGGCGCCCGGCGCGGCAAGATCGCGGCGGTCATCGGCCCCTGCATCAGCCAGCCGGCCTATGAGGTCGGACAAGAGTTTTTTGAAAACTTCACCGACGATGCGCCCGAGACGCGGCGGTTCTTCATCAACGGCGCGGGCGACCGCTATCTGTTCGATCTGCCGTCCTATGGCCTGTGGCGTCTGCGCGAGGCGGGCGTGGGTCATGCTGAATGGACGCGGCACTGCACCTATGCCGATCCGGCCCGATTCTACTCGTATCGCCGCACCACCCATGCCGGCGAGGTAGATTATGGGCGGCTGATCTCGGTGATCAGGCTGTGAAGGGGGCAGGTCTGCGGCAGCGCCTGCCGCAGCATTGCCACAAATCTGGAAACAGTCCTGGGCCATTGTTGCCGAAATTGGGGAAATCACCTTGGTTTCAAGGGGATGACATCTGAAAGCCGCCTGCCACAATTCGCCTTTCCCGGGTCGAAGATTTTCTGAAACCGCGGGCGTCTTGGCCTAATCCTTGCCGCAATGCCTTGGGAAACTGCCCCCGAGGTCGACAGGACCAGAACATTGCGCCGCCAGGAAGGACAGAAGCCATGAAGAAAGACCGCCGCTGGATGAAATCGATCATCGCCGCCTCGACCGAGG
>JALQYS010000579.1 GCA_023254015.1 Paracoccaceae bacterium | reverse complement strand
AGCAGATCGGCTGCTTCCCGCATCGCGAAGCGACGGAGACCCTTCTGGGCATCCGGTGGGAAGGTTTCCTGCGCATGTTCACGCAACCGGCTACCGAGCCGCTTGGACATGACGTCGAATCTTTGAGAGGCCCGTATCCCGCTCATCACTGCCCTCAAGTCTTTATTGTTTTGTAGACCTTAACAGTTTTGGCGATTAAATCCAGCCCGAACTGTTGAACGACCTAGGGGCGTTGAGGCGGCCTATTTCTGACGAGATAAAGCTGTTAAGTATCAATGCCTTGGGTGATCCTGTTCGTAGGTCACTTCAACAGTTCGTGGCCCGTGAGGTCGTGGCCACAACATGTATTGTGGACGCCTACGTAACGACGATCTACAGAATCGCGCGGTCGATTCCCGCAACTTCACTCAAGCAACCCCAGCCTCTCGGCTCGGTCCAGCAGCATTTTCACGGATGACGGCTGCCAGCTTGTCCGCCCACGGGGCGTGCGCTCGCGCATCGCCTCCAGCCGGGTGCAAATCGCCTGAAGCGTGATGTCGGGATCCGCGCCCTTGATGGCGGCAACGATGGCGGGCAGGCGATCATCCGTCTCGCGCCGCCCGGCGCGGCCCAGCACCGTTTCTGGCAGGAAGCCGTCGCGCACATAGGCATTCACGGCGCGCAGCAGGCGGCTTTGCGTCCAATGTCGTTCGCGGGGCAGGGGGCCATTGATGATGCGCACCACGTCTTCCCAGGCTAAGTCGGGCCGCAAGCGGCGGACATGGGGCACCCAGTCCTGCGCCGTCTCGTTCAGGCGTTCCATATAGCCGTCCTGCCGCGCCAGCCGCACCTTGCGGAGAGCGGCAGGGTCTTTGGCGCGCAGACCCGGATTGCCCCCAACCCGGCCTTTGGTTCGTGCGCTGGCCAGCCCGGCCTTGGTACGTTCGCGGATTAGGGCGCGCTCGAACTCGGCCGCAGCACCGAGAACTTGCAACGTGAACTTGCCCTGCGGCGACGACGTGTCGATGGGATCGGTCAGCGAGCGGAAGAAAGCGCCCTTGGCCTCCAGCCGCTCGATCAACTCCAGCAGGTGCGAGAGGGACCGCGCCAGGCGGTCGATGCGCACGACGACAAGCGTGTCACCTTTGCCGATCCGTTCCAGCACACGGGCCAGCACGGGTCGGGCACGATTTCCGCCCGAGGCTTGTTCCTCGTGGATCTCGACGCAGCCCGCAGATTTCAGGGCCTGCGACTGGGGCAGGGGGGTCTGATCCTCGGTCGAGACGCGCGCGTAGCCGATCAGGGGCATTAAAGCAGGCCGTTTGCAGTTTCATATCCCATTGTCGCGTTTGGTTCCCGATTTCAATTGAAGCGGTTAGGTGAAACCTGAGCGGTCAGGATGCAGCTTAGCATTTCAGCAAAGGCCCGTCGGAAGGGCAGGGGGCTTACAGGCCTGCGGCCTTGGTAAGGTTCACCCGGAACCTGTCGCGGCGTCGCTGGTAGCGGCGGGTCATCTCGGCGCTGGCATGGCCGAGCTGCTTTTGAACATGGCGCTCATCAACTTCCGCGCTGCTGGCAAGGCCTGCACGCAGGGAATGGCCCGAGAACAGCCTCACGCGCTCGGCCTCAGGCAGATCAGGGCGCAAACCCGCCTCTCGAGCACAAATCTTTATGAGCCGGGCAACATGTTTGTCGGACAGCCGCTCTGAGGTGGCCTTGAGCCCGTTGCGAGAGACGGCGACGAAGAGCGGGCCGAAGTCGATCCTTGCGTAGTGTAGCCACTGGGTCAGGGCGTGGACCGGGCAGGTCTGGTCGGATGAGCCGCGGGCAATCTCAACCTCGCGCCAACCTGTCTTGCCGCGGACGGTGATCAGGGCGCCGCCCTCCAGTACCTCGACCCAACCACCAGAGTCCAGGGTGTCGTCCTTTCCGTGATCAAGGCTGACGATCTCGGACCGCCGCAACCCGCCCGCAAAGCCGATCAGCAGCATCGCACGATCCCGCAAGCCGCGCAGATCATGGGGCAGGGTGGCCAGCATGTCGCGCAGATCTTCGGGCAGGATCGCTTCCTTCTGCATGGGCGGGCGGGCATGCCTGCGCCGGATGCCGGCTAGGACGGCGGCGATGTGGCGGTCCTTGCGATCCAGCCGGTCCCCTCGTTGCGCATAACCCCAGGCAAGGCCGGAAAGCCGCCGCTCGATCGAGGCGACCGAGAGGGGTCGGGACGCCGACTGCGAAGGGGCCTTGCCTCCCGCTGCTGCAAGGTCGGTGATGTAGAGCCCGATCAGCTGGGGCGACGGGGGCAGGGGGTCTGCGCCGCGCATCCGGCACCAGCGCGCGAAGGCGGCCCAATCCTTTGCATAGGCTTTCAGCGTGTTCTCGGAGGCGGCAGCACGGGCATAGTCCCGCGCGGTTTCAACAAGCCGGTCCAGCGCACCGGAGCCCGTGACATGAGAGGGTAGGGCAAGGGCGCTTTCCTTTGGACCAATGCTGTCGTCCCTTTCCTCGGGATCAGAACGTTCTGACGGGTCTGTCGGTCTGCCGGAATTCTTGAGACTGCGGTCCATTTGCTTTCAAGGGTTTGTCGGTTCTTCGTTTTCGAGATTGAGTCGGAATTCGTGAGATTGTATACGGATATGAGTCGCTATTCGTGAGACTACACAGCATCCGTGCGTCGTTCAAGTCATGTCCGATAATCCCGTTGCTGACCAAAACTGGAAAGAAGCCGAGTTTCGCGCAAGAGTTCTTGCCGAGCTGCCGGAACAGCTCACTGAAGGTGACGTTTCTTGGGCGATGCGGCAGTTGGATGTCAGCCGGGCGACGGTTTTCCGCTTGGCGAAACAGTTCCGGGACGACGCGCGGACCAGTGCGCTGTTGCCGAATGCCTCAGGCCCAAAGCCAGGCATGCAGCCGATGGAGCCGGCGATCGAGGCGATCGTGGCACATCATTTCAAGGCGTTTTATGCCACCCGTCGCAAACCGACCAAGACCCGGTTCTGGCGCGAGGTTGCAGCCGACTGCAAGGCGAAAGGGCTGGCACCACCCTCGATCCGGCGCCTTGGCCGCTGGCTGGATCTGAAGGATCAGGCAAAACTCATGGCCAGACGGGAGGGGAAGGACAAGGCAGAGCGCCGCCACCTTGCCACGCCCGGAACGCTCACCCCGGCCCGACCGCTCGACATCGTCCAGATCGATCATACCAAGGCTGATGTGACGGTCGTCGATCCAGTGACCCGGCGCCCGCTTGGCCGGCCAACGCTGACGGTGGCGATTGATGTACACAGCCGCATGGTTCTGGGCTTCCACCTTTCTCTGGAACCGCCCTCGCTTCTTTCCGTTGCGCTTTGCCTGACCCATGCGGTGATGGACAAGTCGCATTGGCTGGCGGCGCGTGGGATCAATACGGACTGGCCCGCCAATGGCATCCCCAAGGCGATTTACGTGGACAATGGCGCGGAGTTCCATGCCCGCGCCTTCGGGCTCGCCTGCGCCGAGTACCAGATCGATCTGCGGTATCGCCCGCCAGGCACACCGCGCTATGGCGGCCATATCGAGCGGCTGATCGGCACGATGATGGGGGCGGTTCATCTGCTGCCGGGTTCGCATTTCTCGAACATCTTCGAGCGCGGTGATCTCGATGCCGAGGCCGAGGCGGTGATGACTCTTGCGGAGCTGGAAACCTGGCTCGCCCTCGAAATCACCGGCTCCTATCACGCGCGCCTCCATAGCGCCTTGGAAACTACGCCCTCAGCGGCCTGGGGGCTGGGTGCAGGCGAACCCAAGCTCCGCATGCCCGCCGATCTGCGCCAGTTCCTCGTCGACTTTCTGCCCTCAGAACAGCGGGTCCTGCAGCGTGACGGCTTTCATCTCTTCCATATTCGTTATTGGTCGGACGAGCTGCGCTGGCTGATGGGCCAGGAAACCCGCAAATACACACTGAAATACGACCCGCGCGATCTCTCGCGCATCTTCGTGCTGACCGAGAACGGGGTCATCGAGGCGCGACCAGCGGATCTGACCCGCCCTGCAATCACGTTCTGGGAACACCGCGCTGCGCGGCGGGCCTTGCGGGAGGCTGGACGCCGTTCGGTGGACGAAGAACTCATCTTTCGGACGATCGAGGCGCAGCGCGACATCGTGGATAGCGCTGCGCGGCAGACCAAGGCGATACGGCGCCACCAGGCCCGGCGGGCGCATCTCGACCCGCGCCCGATGATCGATGTGACGCCTGCACCGGAGGCGCTTCCAGCGCCGGAAAACAAGGGCAACGCGCTGAAAGACCACCCGGGCTTCTATGTCGAGGAGTGGTACGATGACGACTGAGTTTCCGCATCTCTATCCGAACGCTGGCAGGATTGCGGCTCTCAATGCGGAGGAGCGGATCCTGCGCATCCGTGCAGACCGATGGGTGTCCTATCCCCGAGCGGAGGCGGCACTCTCCAAGCTGGAAACGCTGCTGTCCTTCCCGGAGCGCGCCCGGATGCCGAACCTGCTCCTGGTCGGCGAAAGCGGCATGGGAAAGACCATGATCATCGAGAAATTCACGCGCGATCACCCCTCGAGTT
The DNA here is from genome assembly GCA_023254015.1 of Paracoccaceae bacterium. Lineage (GTDB taxonomy): Bacteria > Pseudomonadota > Alphaproteobacteria > Rhodobacterales > Rhodobacteraceae > Tabrizicola_A. Next base: position 7,445 of record JALQYS010000579.1, on the reverse strand, counting down.
TTAACGACACCACTGGTCGGTTGCATATGCCGGTCGTCGCGGTGCAGATGGTTTCAGGCCCGGATGAAACCCGCTTCTACCGCCGGATTCTGGCTGCGATCGGTGCCCCGGAACCTCCCCGCGCAACGCTTGCTGTCCTTGAAAGCCTGGCCCTGCGCTTGCTCACGGAACTGCGGCCCCACATGCTGGTGATCGATGAGATTCACAGCCTGCAGGCGGGCACGATCCGCGAACAGGCACGATTCCTGAACATGCTGCGGTTTCTGGGCAACGAGCTGCGCGTTCCCCTCGTTTGCGTCGGCACCGCCCAGGCCCGCAACGCGCTGCGCACCGATGACCAGCTGGTGCGCCGGTTCGAGGCCTTCGCCCTGCCGCCCTGGCAGGACGGGGCCGATTTCACCGGGCTGATGAGCACGCTGATGCGGAGCCTGCCGCTGAGGCGGGAAAGCGAGATCGACGAGAAGGCGCTCTCGCGGATGATCAAGGTGACCGGCGGCATCACTTCGGGGATATTTTCCATCATATCTCAGCTGGCAATCGTCGCCATCGAAAGTGGCGAGGAACGCATCCTCGCGCGCGACATACTGGGCGGCGACCGGTTACAGGCGGCCCTGGGAGAGCCGGTGTGATTGGGCAGGGCTGCCTGCCTGTGGTGTTCCCGCCCGAGGTGGACGAACGCCTGTCCTCCTGGATCGCCCGCATGGCGCCATTCTACGCGATGACCGTTCCCGACTTCCTGGCCGAGGTCGGATTGCCGGATCGCGATTTGTTTGATCTGGAATGGCGCCTTTCGGAGGGGGAGGGGGCTCGGATCGCTCTGCGAACCGGCCTTTCGGTCGAAGCCATTCAGGCTATGACATTCTGTGATTTCATCCCTGACGCCCGGATGATGGTTGCGCGCAGAAACCGGTATCACTGCCCGTTTTGCCCGACCGATGTGCACCGGAGGTCAATGTCGTTGCCCTGGGTTTTTCACTGTCCGGTTCACGGCGCCGACTTGCAGGATACCGCCGACGCGACGTTGCCCTCGACGTTGGGTGGCACTCGGATGTTAGCTTTGGCAATGCATGCAAAAGCCGGGTCCGCCGTTCTCGATGCTTGGCTACGTGGTGCGGGGCAGGGGACTCTGAACGCGCCGGAAATGCTGGCCGTCCTGACTGCGCGACACCGCCGCGCTTCGCCTCCCTCGCTGGCCGAGCAACCGCGTATGTCGTTGCAGACCCGGCGCGACTACCATGACTTCCTCACGACGCCGATCATCCGGCAAGCGCTGACGGTTGTCGTTCCCGAGTATGACAAGGTTGCGCCGGTCTTGGCCAAGCCCGTGCGTCCCGGCCCACACGCTCTGGCGCAGGGCTCGCTGCTACAGGGTTTCGCCTTGACCATCGGCATTGGTCGTATCGTAGAGGCACCTGTCGATTGCGCGATCAACGTGTTGCTCGCCAGTGACGTGGACGGGCAGGTGCGGGTTCGCGAGGCCCTTGCGACATGGCCTCTCTCGTTGAGGAAACGCATCTCAGCCCGGCTCTGGCGTGCTCAGCGCGACGAGAGAGAGCGTCAGAGCGTTGCAAAGCCCAGGAAACGCCGCCAGTCTCACGAATTCCGACTCATCCAGTCTCATGAATACCGCTCGAGAATCTCATGAACCCCGGCCTGTTTTTCAGGGAAGCGCTTGAATCTCATGAATTCCGGTCATCCGACAGCGATTTCCGGTGCGTTTCGGTCATGTCGCTCAGCGTAATCCCACTATGTCCGATAATGCAAACTTATTGGACATTGTGGCAGTACAAAAGGTGCGGCGCTTGTAGCGCAAAATACTAGCCAAAAGCGCCGTTGTGAAATAGCGTGGCCGCATGAGAAATCCCCGCTCCAAGCATCCCGAACCCTTGCCGATGCTGGCACCCCTGCCGGGCTGGATCACCGCCACGCCTCCGGAAGCCCTTGAGGAGGCAGCGTTCAAATCAGGGGCCGCCTTGGCGCACCTCACTCTGGCGACGGCCGCCGATCCTGTGCCGCAGGCGCTTTGGCGTGATCGCCTGGCGCTGTTGGCGGCGGAGGTTTGCGCAGGAATTTCTGGCCGGCGCGAAGGGGCCGGTGCGCTGCGTGATGCGCTGCATCTGACCAAGCCGGGCGATGATCCCGGCCCTGCGGGAAACCTCCTGCGGCAGTGGTCGCGCGCAGTGGCGCGACCGATCTCTGTCTCTCATCTGGGCTGCGCGCTGGAGGGTGTCGTGCCGGAACGGATTGCCCTAAGCCTTGATGCCACCGGGCCAACCCCGGTCGACCGCGCGGTGCAGGTCATCGAGGCTGTGCTGGCCGATAATCCGCGGGGCGAGGCGGCGGCCCTGGTCCTGGCGGATGCGGTGCTGTCGCTGGCCTTGGGGCGGGATCATCTGTTGCCGCTTCTCGGTCCGGTGATGACGGCGCGCGACCTGCGCCTGCGGGGCGACGACCTGCGCCTTGCCTGCCATCGTTCCGCTGCAAGGGGGGTCGGCCAGGCGCTGTCTATGGCGGGCGATATGGCACGGGCGGCGGCACGTCTGCGTGCAGCGGTGCCGAACTTGCGGGCCAAGGGGGCGGCGCGGGCGGTGGAGCTGTTCCTGTCGCAGGACGTCTTTCCCCCCGTGGCGCTGGCCCGAGCGATGCCGGAAATCCTGTCGGAGCGTGCCGCGCGGAGGCTTTGCGAGCGGCTGGTTGACCTGGGCGTGCTGCGGGAACTGACCGGGCGCGACACCTTCCGCCTGTATGGGGTCTGAGCATGGCGCGGCGCGAAGACAGCGGTCTTGACCGGGACCTGGCAGACCTGCCACCCGATCTGCGCTGGCGGGAATGGATGCGCCGGATCGAGGCGGTTCTGTTTGCCAGTAGCGCACCGGTGCCGCGGGATCATCTGACACGTGTCGTGGGGCAGGGGGTCTCGGTCGATCTGTTGATCGAGGATCTGGCGTTCGATCTGGAAGGCCGCCCCTATGAGGTGGCGCAGGTGGGTGCCGGCTGGATGCTGCGGACGCGCGCGGCCTATGCGCCCGCGATCCGCGCGGCGGCAGATGTGGGAGCGCAGGCGCTGAACCTGTCGGAGTTCGACCTCGCCGTTCTGGCGGCGATTGCGTTTCACCAGCCGATCAGCCGGGACGGGTTGAAGGATATCTTCGGCAAAGAGATCAGCCGTGACCTGATCGGCCGCCTGTCCGAGCGCGACCTGATCGGCACCGGACCCCGAGAGCCGCGACGGGGCGCGCCTTATACCTTCGTCACGACCGAGGCTTTCTTGGCCGGCTTCGGGATGACATCCTTGCGCGACCTGCCCGATCCTGAGCAACTCGCCGATGCTGGCCTGGCGGGATCTTCGGAAGCCCCTGACGTGCAAGGGGCCGCGCGAGTTGCGACATGAGTGCTGCGGTCTTCGTGAAGCCGGGTCGCGGCCCGCAACAGGTCGGCCAGATCAGGCGCTCTGGAGGAGGAGGCCGGCCCCAGTCCGGCAGTTTCGCCAAGCCGATCCGTGAGCATCCTGAGCAGCCCGTTGTGGTTTTCGGCGGCGCGGGCCAGCCGGAACCAGAGGGTCAGCGAGCCGCGTTCCGTGGGGTGTCTTGCCTCGATCTGCCGCTCTGACAGCCGCCGGAAGAAATCGTAGCGAATCCGATGCGACAGATACGGGATCGTTGATTTCTCCGGACCAACAGGCACTGGATATCTCGCAAGCCGCGCGGCGAGAGACTTCCGATCGTCCAGCGCGCGCCCGGCGGACTCAAGACGCAGGAGATCGTCCATCAGCCGCTCGAGGCGCCGGGCGCCCGGGCTTGCCGGACCGGCCGGTTTCGAGAGAGGGGCGTCGCAGAAGGCGCAGTACTGCTGTGGCACAAGGCGAGCCTGACGAAACGGCGCAAGGCCCTGATCACAAGACGGGCAGCGGTCGCGCAATCGGCGGCCATGGCGAAAGCAGGACACGCGGGTCGCCAAGGTCCAGCTACGCCGGAAGTAGGGTACCTCGTCTTCCCGTAGGCAGGCGGGACAGAATTGCAGCCAACAGGACTGCACAGGCGATGTCCCTGCATCTTGCGGCCGGGCCCGCAGCCCCACCACTGAAAGCTGGCTAGAGGCACGGCAGAGGCCGTCAAACTCTTCGGGGCAGATCGAGGTATGGTCGAGCAGGATGCGGCGAACGGCCTCCGGCAGATGTCGGTCAAGTTGCGCCGACCATGCCTCGCCAGCAGCTCCGAGCACCGCCCCGAAATAGCGCGGCGGCACACCGTTGGCATGCGCAACCCGGTGCAGCCAGCTTGACAAGAGCTCACCGGGAGCCGGCCTGACCTCCACCGGCCAGTGACGTCCCGCTGCCACACCATAGCGGCGGGCCGGGGAAACGGTGATCCTCGGCGCAGTGCTGGTCATGTCATCTCATGGCGCAATGCTGAGTTCCGTCGCCGCGACAGCGGCACATAGCCGAGGGCCATGACGGTGCTGGACGTGATCCGTTCCTCACCGCTCTCAACAGCTGCAATCGCCGCCCGCGTGACGATGTCGACCACTTCTCCGATCAGCCCTTCCGACAGATCATGGATCATTCTGGCAAGGGGCAACCGCGACAGATCTGAGGCTTGGGCAAGCGGAGTGCTCGCCTCAAGACTGTCGAGAAGTGCCGCAAAATCCTCGTCGAAACTCCAGCGCGGCACCGGGATCGTATCGAACCGCGAGCCCATTTCTTCGGTGTCGTGCAGTGCATCGTAGACAGCGATTTCGCCGACAAGCACGGGCGAGATGTCGTGCACCCGTGCGATCCGCCGCAAGAACGAGAAGATTGCCTTCACATCCTGCCTGCGTCCACGCAGTGCACTGTGGAACTCGTCGAAGATGAGCAGACGAGGCTTCAGGCTGTCGAGGAGATGATCGACCTGTTCGCTGGCGCGGGACAGGCTGCGCCAGCCGGCAGCCTGCGGGGCGCGCAGCCCGGACAGGATGCTGGCGTAGAAATGCGACAGGCCGGCACCTTCCCGAGTCTGGATCACCCAGACCCTTTGCCGGTCGGCGCGGCGCAGATGGTCGACGGCAAAGCGTTCGGCGATCATGGTCTTGCCGTTGTGATAGGGGCCGGCGAGCAGCAACCCGCGAGGGCGCAGGGATGAGGGTCGCTCGAGCAACTGTTGCATCGCATCATGCGCCGCTGCGGCACCAGGATGGCCGATCCAGCGAGGTGCCCGGATATGCGCGATGCGGGCGGCCGCATCCGCCTCCAGAAGCGCCGAGCTTGTCGGCAGAAGATGGTCGGCCATGTCACCAGGTCTCGATGGGAAAGACGCGGCGGGGCCGGTCAGGCTCCGGTCCAGGATGAGCCGCCTCTGAAGCCTGCCCGGCATCGTGATACGCTTTCGGCGCGTCTGCCGCGTGTCGGGCCCGGGCCATCTCCCGCAGGTGAGCCTTCTTGGATTTGGCCCCCGCGACCGTTGCCGCGATTCCCCGGCGCAGGATGGTTTTGTCCTGCACGGGACGTTGCTGGCTCTGGCGCTGGCGCGCCCGGTCGGCTTCATGCTGCCAGAGGGTGATCGACATCGTACTCCCGTCCCGTCGCCCGACCGGACGCCAGACACGCGTGTCGGGATCAGCGATGTAGATCCGGCTGATGTCCCGAGGGTCATAGCACAGATCCAGGGGTTCCAAGCGGTCACGGCGGGCGACGAGAGGCCCGAGCCAATGTTCGAAGTAGTCGATGGCGAACAGTCTGACGCCCTGGGGAGAGATGCGGCGCGCTTTGCGAGGCAGGAAGTTGAGCAGGACATGGTCAGGATCGTCGATCGGCCGGTCCGCCGGTGGAGGTCGTCGCTCCCATTCGATGCAAGGCACGGTTAACTTGCGTGCGTTCTGGGTCTGGTTGTGATCGATGATTGCCAGGGCAATGCAGCGTTCAAGGGCCGCGAAGGTCAGACTTGCCCTCTCATCGGACGAATAGTCGTCCCGGTCCGCGATCGACCGCCCGGTCTTGCCGGGAAGGGAGCGAAGCACCGTGTTCACCTTGCCCAGGAGCCGTTCGACAATGCCACCCCGATGAACCGTGCCTTTGTTCCGGGTGCGGATGGCTATACCGAAGTCGGCACATCCTTTCGTAAAGGTACTGCTCTGGAATTCCTTGGCGGAGTCGACAACGATCTGCTTCGGTCGGCCGTACATTTCCCATGAATGCGCAATCCCGCGTTCGGCCAGCCAATCATCCTTCCGGCACATCGCGTGTGCCAAGCATAGGGCGACCGAGAGCCGGGATGGTCGTTCCAAGGTCAGGCAAAAGCCGATGATCGCACTGGTTGCCACATCGGCGGCAATGGTCAGATAGGGCCGTCCCACGAAAACGCCGTGTTCGTCGATCACCTCGACGAACTGGATATCGGCGGGCGTGTGATCGATCTGGACGACCTCAAGGGCGTGGGCGGCGCGGATGTACCCCGGACGCGGCTTCAAACGGTGCAGGTGTTTGCCACCGGAAAGGCGTCGACGTGCGATTTCCTCAGGGGAGAACACTTTGGTAATTCGCCTGGCAACGGTGACGTAGGCCGGGGGCTTGAGCCCTTCGCTCGCACAGCGCGCGCGGATCTCGTCGACGATCGGGGCGAGATCAGGTTGCTCCGGCTGCAGCCACATCTCCCGCAAGGAGTCGGCAATGATGACCTCCACGCTGGTCGATATCCTCGCCCGCCGCGTGCTGTTCTTGCGAGGCAGAAGCGACGAGACACGGCGGTCCTCGCGATACCGGGCGAGGTGATTGTAGACCTGACGGGTCGACAGGCGCAGTTCCACCGCTGCCCGGCTGACAGCCTCACGCATCGGCAAGCCCCCATCCAGCACCCGGTCCAGTTCGCGGGCAATCCGGATAGCCTTCGTCCAGGCCTCATCGGAGACTGGGTGACCTGGTCGCTTCCGAGGTCGATCGATACTTGGACCTGTCATTCCGCCGTACCCTTCGAGCCCTATTGAAGCCCTTGATGAAATTGAAATCGCAAAGCAGAACCTGGAGGCCCTTCCAGCGCTACCATCCGAAAATCATGTGAAAACCACGCAGTGAAATCGTGAAAGAAAAGCGACACATGCCGAAGCCGCCGCGCAGGATCTGATCCGCATGAAAGTGCGCCGCGGCGATCGCCCGGCGGGGCAGGGCGCATGACCCGACCTCACGCCCGCCCCGGCCCTGCGGCCGATGACGAGGAACTTTGGTTCCTGCCGGGACCGACCGACGAGGAGGATCTGCCCCCCGGCGCCGCCCCCCTGCCAACCGCGCCCCGCCGCGCGCTCTTCGACATGGCCGAATGGCGGGCCGCGCAGGACGGTGCCTCCGGCGCGCTGGCCGACCTCGCCCAGGCTTTTGGCGAACTGGACCTGCGCCTGCGCCTCGGGCCGGAAGGTCTGCTCCACCGTCTTGCGCTGCGGGAGGCCGCCGATCTGTCGTGGTGGGTGGGCGACCGGAT
>JALQYS010000518.1 GCA_023254015.1 Paracoccaceae bacterium | reverse complement strand
AGGAAAAGGCGCTGAACATGGCCAATGGTGCCTTTGTGCGCGAATTGTCCGACAGCCGCACCTTCTGCCGCAATGCCGAGGTGGTGGCGATGCGCGAACGCGGTCTTGCCCTGGGCGGCACGCTGGACAATGCCGTGGTCTTTGAAGGCGACAAGGTTCTGTCGCCGGGCGGCCTGCGCCATGCCGACGAGCCGGTGCGCCACAAGATGCTGGACGCTCTTGGCGACCTGGCGCTGGCCGGTGGGCCGATCCTTGGCCGCTACACCGGCATCCGCGCGGGGCATGCGCTGACCAACCGGCTTTTGCGCGCGCTTTTTGCGGATCCGTCGGCTTGGCGCGTGCATGATTGCGTCGGTCTGGCCAGCGGCAAACTGCCCGGTGTCGGCGTGCGTCCGGCCGATCTGCCGCTGTCGGCCTGAAATCCGCGCTGCACGACAGCGAAAGCCATTTTGCGCCCCGGATTTTTCTGTGCTACGACAAGGGCGGACCCCCGAAGGGCGGCCTCATCTGGTGGTGCTTTGGGTTGAAAACACAGGATATGCGGAAGATGGCGGGCAAGTTCTTCAGAACGGTGCGGCAGGGCTTGGGCGTGACGCTGCTGGTCGGCACGCTGACGGCCTGCGGTGCCGGGCTGAGCACCAAGAAAGAGGCGCCGCTGGACAATCTGCCGCCCGAAGAAATCTACAAGCGTGGCGAGCTGATTCTCGAAACGGCGCGCAAGCCGGGCGATTCCCTGCGCTATTTCGCCGAGGTCGAGCGGCTTTATCCCTATACCGAATGGGCCAAGCGCGGGCTGATCATGCAGGCCTTCGTGCTGCACAAGTCGAAGGAATATGAACAGGCGCGCATCGCGGCGCAGCGCTATCTTGATTTCTATCCGGGCGATGAGGACGCCGCTTATGCCGCCTATCTGATGGCGCTGTCCTATTATGACGAGATCGACGAGGTCGGCCGCGATCAGGGACTGACCTTCCAGGCGCTGCAATCGCTGCGCACGGTGATCGAGCAATATCCCGACAGCGAATATGCCAAGTCGTCGATGATGAAATTCGACATGGCCTTTGACCATCTGGCCGGCAAGGAGATGGAAATCGGGCGCTATTACCTGAAGCGCAAGAATTACACGGCGGCGATCAACCGCTTCAAGGTGGTGGTGCAGGACTTCCAGACCACGACCCACACCGCCGAGGCGCTGCACCGGCTGGTCGAGGCTTATCTCGCGCTTGGCCTGACCGATGAGGCGCAGACGGCCGCGGCGATCCTTGGCTATAACTATCAGTCGAGCCCGTTCTACGAGGACAGCTTCCGACTGCTGAAGGGTCAGGGGCTGACGCCCGAGGCCAAGGGCTCGGGCTGGCTGGCGACGATCTATCGCCAGATGATCAAGGGCGACTGGTTGTAAGGGGGGATGGGCAGATTGCCCATCCTACGGGTGCGCCATGCTGCGTTCGCTTGATATCCGCGATGTGCTGATCATCGACCGCCTCTCGCTGACGCTGGGGCCGGGCCTGAATGTGCTGACCGGCGAGACCGGGGCGGGCAAGTCGATCCTGCTCGATGCCCTTGGCTTTGTGCTGGGCTGGCGGGGGCGGGCCGAGTTGGTGCGCACCGGGGCGGCGCAGGGCGAGGTGGTGGCGGTGTTCGAACTGCCGCAGGGCCATGCCGGGCATGCCGTTCTGGCCGAGGCGGGGATTGCGGTAGACGAGGGCGAGGTGATCTTGCGCCGCGTCAACGCCGCCGATGGCCGCAAGACGGCCTGGATCAATGATCGTCGCGTCTCGGGCGAGGTGTTGCGCGAGCTGTCGGACACGCTGGTCGAGCTGCATGGTCAGCATGACGACCGGGGCCTGTTGAACCCGCGCGGTCACAGGGCGCTTCTGGATGCCTTTGCCGGGGTGGACCTGACGGCGCTGCGCGCGGCCTGGAGGGCAAGGTCGCAGACGCGCGAGGCTTTGGCGCAGGCGCGTGCGGCGCTGGATCGGGCGCAGGCCGAGGAAGAGTTCCTGCGTCATGCGGTGGCGGAACTGGACAAGCTGAACCCCTTGCCGGGCGAAGAGGCGGTGCTGGACGCCCGTCGCCGCTTGATGCAGGGGGCCGAGCGTATTCGCGCCGATATTGCCCGCGCCCATGGGGCGCTGTCCGAAGGCGCCGAGGGGCAGATGCGCGATGCGCTGCGCTGGCTGGAGGGGGCCTCGGACCGGGCCGAGGGGCGGCTGGATGGCGCACTGGCTGCGCTGAACCGGGCGCTGATCGAGTTGGGTGAGGCGGTGGGCGGCGTCGAAGAGACGCTGCAGGGGCTGGATTTCAACCCGGCCGAACTGGAAGCCCTGGAAGAGCGGCTCTTTGCCATCCGGGCGCTGGCGCGCAAGCACAATGTCTTGCCTGACGAATTGGGCACCCATGCCGAAACCCTGCGCGGGCGGCTGGCGGCGATTGACGGTGGCGCCGCGGGGCTGGCCCGGCTTGAAAAGGCTGTGGCCGAGGCCGAGGCCGCCTATGGTCGCGAAGCGGCGGCCCTGACGCTGACACGTCGGGCTGCGGCGGCGCGGCTGGATGCCGCGATGGCGGCCGAACTTGCGCCGCTGAAGATGGAACGCGCGGTTTTCGCCACCCTGATCGCGACGGGTGAGCCTGGCCCGGAAGGTGTGGATGCGGTGACGTTCACCGTGGCCACCAACCCCGGTGCACCGGCGGGGCCGCTGAACAAGATCGCATCCGGGGGCGAGCTTAGCCGCTTTCTGCTGGCGCTGAAGGTCTGCCTCATGGGCGACAGCCCCGGCATGACGATGATCTTTGACGAGATCGATCGGGGCGTGGGCGGGGCGACCGCCGATGCGGTGGGGCGGCGCCTGAAGGCCCTGGCCGAGCGGGCGCAGGTGCTGGTCGTGACCCACTCGCCGCAGGTGGCGGCCAAGGGCGCGAACCACTGGCAAGTGTCGAAACGTGTGGTGGAGGGGGCAACCTTGTCAACTGTCGCCACGCTGAGCGAGGACGAGCGGATCGAAGAGATCGCCCGGATGCTGGCGGGCGATACCGTGACCGATGCCGCGCGCGAGGCGGCGCGGGCGCTGTTGCGCTGACGGCCCTCCTCGGGCGCGCTGTGCGCTTCTCGTCGTGGCCTTCCCCCCGAGTGGCCCCCCCAAGTGGATGCTGGGCGCCGTCCCCGACGAGCGACAACGTCGACGAGGAGGGGCGATCAGGCCAAGAGCGTGAAGGTCAGGCTGATCGCGCGCCAGTTCAGCCCGTCGCTGTGCAGGACCGCCACCAGCATCGCACCGAAACGCGGCATTTCGGCACCGCTTTCCTCGATGGCGCCGGTTACCACAAAGCGTTGCCGCAGCAACGCCAGGTCGGCGGCAAGCGGCTGGACCGACCCCTTGCCGGTCACCATCCGCGCGCGGGAAAACAGCCCCGTCGCCTCGGCCTCAAAGGCCTGACGGGCCGCCTCGCGGCCTTCGGCCCAGATGCCGGTCAGCGTTTGCACCGTGCCCTCGGGGGCGATCAGATCGGCCAGCGCGCCCGAATCCCGGTCGCCAAAAGCGTAGGCGAAGGCGCGGGTGAAATCATCAGGGGTCATCAGGGCACCTTGGGTTGCGGCACCAGTTTGCCGGGGTTCATCAGGTCATGCGGGTCAAGCGCCCGCTTGATATGGCCCATCACGGCCCAGGCCGCACCATGTTCTGCCGCCATCAGCGGCAGTTTGCCAAAGCCCACGCCATGTTCGCCGGTGATCGTGCCACCCAGCCGCAAGGCCCGTTCGGCCATGCGGGTGGCCAGCGCCTTGGCGGTGGCGGCCTCTCGCGGGTCGGCGGGGTTGATAAGCAGGATGGCGTGGAAATTCCCGTCGCCCACATGACCAAGGATTGGGCCGGGAAGGCCCGAGGCCGCAATATCGGCGCGGGTTTCCTCGACCGCCTCGGCCAGGGCCGAGATCGGCACGCAGACGTCTGTCACGATGGCCGTGGCACCGGGGCGGCTGGCCAGAATGGCACGATAGGCCTCGTGGCGCATCTTCCACAACTGCTTGCGGTCCTCGGGCGCCCGCGCCCAGAGAAACCCGCGCGATCCGTGTTCGGCGGCAATCGCGCCAAAGCGTTCGGCCTGTTCGGCCACGCCTGCCGGGCTGCCGTGGAATTCCACCATCAGCTGCGGCGCAAGCGGCAGATCCGTGCCGGAAAATGCATTGCAGGCTGCCACGGTGGCAGGATCCAGAAACTCGATCCGGGCCATGGGCAGGCCAGTCTGGATGGTGGCAATGACGCAATCCACCGCCGCGCCCATGTCGGCAAAGGCGCAGGTCGCGGCCGAGACCGCCTCGGGCTGGCCATGCAGCCGCAGCGTCAACTCGGTGATGAGGCCCAGCGTGCCCTCAGCCCCTACGAAGAGCGCGGTCAGATCATAGCCGGCCGAGGATTTCGGCGCGGACGAGCCGGTTCGGATTACCTCACCCCCGGCCAGAACCACCTCTAGCCCCAGCACATTGTCGCGCATCGTGCCATAGCGCACCGCCGTCGTGCCCGAGGCCCGCGTCGAAGCCATGCCGCCAAGGCTGGCATTGGCGCCCGGATCGACCGGAAAGAACAGGCCGGTGTCGCGCAGCCAGGCGTTCAGCTCTTCGCGGGTCAGGCCAGGTTGCACGACGCAAAGCATGTCCTCGGGGTAAACCGCCAGAACCCGGTTCATGTCGCGGAAATCCACCGTCACCCCGCCCTGCACCGCCAGCGCATGCCCCTCGAGCGAGGTTCCCGCCCCCCAGGCCACGACGGGCACGCGATGGCGGGCGCAGAGGGCGGCAATCCGGGCCACCTCCTCGGTGGAATGGGGATAGGCCACGGCATCGGGCGGCCCGGCCTGGATGTGGCTTTCGCTTTGGGCGTGCAGGGCGCGCTCGCCGGCCGAGGTGGACAGGCGGGGGCCAAGCACGGCGGCCAGATCGGCAAGCAATGCGTCAGAAAGCGTCATGGGATATGCCTCAGCCGTCTTTGCCAGATCCGACAACACGGGCCAGTTCAACCGCCAGATCGCCATAGCCGGTAAAGCGGCGTTCATAGGCCAGACCCAGCCGCGCGGCACAGTCCTGCGCCTTGGCGTCCAGCGCGGGATCATCGGTCTGCGCCTGATAGACCAGCTTGGTATAATTGCCGAAATACATGTCCCGCAGCGCGGGGTGGCGGTCCAGGCCCATGGGTTTCCACACGAAGGCGTCGAATTGCCGCACCAGGAAATCGGTCAGGTAGAAGGCGGTGAATTCCTCTTCGGCGCGGCTGGCGAACAGGTCATTGCCTTCGAAGAAGGAATAGCAATGCGGCCCGGCCAGCATCTGCACGCCCAGCTCGCGGCATTTCTCCTGCAAGAGCCCGCCGGTGCCGCAATCGGCGTAAAGCACGAAGATCTGGCCAAAGCTCGCGCGTTTTTCGGCGACGGTCCGGGCCACTTCGGCGGTGATCTGGTCGGGGTAGAGGTGCAGCTTGGCCGGAAGGCACTGCAGATCAAGATGATCCCAGCCGTTCAACCGCTTCAGCGCCAGAACCTCATGCGCGATGGCGCCACAGGCCACCAGCAGCACCGGGCCTGCACCCGCCTCGGCCATCCCGCGTTCGGTCAGGGTGGTGTCATCGGGCAGCGTTACGGCCATGCGAAGGCCCGGATCGCCAGCGCCGTGCCAAGCGCGGCCAAGGACACCAACCCCAAGGGCCAGCCAAGACCCGCCGCCGCCCAGACCGTCAAGGCCGCGGCCAGGACGACGCTCAGGATCAGGGCCAGGAAATGGGGCAGGGGCATGGCGTGTCTCCTTTTCTTTAAATCTGGGTATCCGGAGCGGAAAAGCCAAGAGGCAAAAACAAAACCCCGAGCGCAAGCGCCCGGGGTTTCGCAAGACATTGCCGCAAGATCAGGCGTTCAGCTGGTTGTGCTTGCGCGCCACGAACTGCTTGGCGGTTTCCACGGCCACAGCGGCGTCGCGGCAATAGGCGTCGGCGCCAATGGCTT
>JALQYS010000466.1 GCA_023254015.1 Paracoccaceae bacterium | reverse complement strand
CTTTCCGCTGTCACAACCCGCGCGCAAGATCGCGGGGGCTCTGGCCTCGGGCTGTTCGATCATCCTGAAAGCGGCCGAGGAGACCCCGGCGGGGGCGATGCACATCGCGCGGGCGTTTCAGGATGCGGGCCTGCCTGCGGGGGTTCTGAACCTTGTGTTCGGTCATCCGGCCGAGATTTCCAGCTATTTGATCCCGCAAGACCGCATCCGCGTGGTGGCCTTTACCGGGTCAACCTCGGTCGGGATCCACCTGACGGAAATGGCCGCACGGTCGATGACGCCGGTTCTGATGGAGCTGGGCGGCCATGCGCCGGTGATCGTCTGCGACGACGTTGATCCGGTGGCGGCGGGGCGCATGTCGGCGGCGCGCAAGGCGCGGAACTCGGGGCAGGTCTGCACCTCTCCGACCCGGTTCTTCGTGATGGAGCGGAACTTTGACGCCTTTGCCAAGGCCTTCGCCGAACGGGCGCGGGCGGTGCGGATGGGCAACGGGCTGGACCCGGCCACCGAGATGGGGCCGGTGGCCAACCATCGCCGGATTGCTGCCCTGGATGCGCTGGTGGAAGATGCCCGTGCCAAGGGTGCCCGCGTTCTGGCGGGCGGCACCCGCCCCAATGGGCCGGGCTATTTCTTCCCGGTCACCGTGCTGGCCGATGTGCCCGATGACGCCCGCGTGATGCGCGAAGAACCCTTTGGCCCCTTGGCCATCATCAACCCGGTCCGCGATCTGGACGACGCCATCACCCGCGCCAATGCCTTGCCCTTTGGCCTTGCCGCCTATGGATTCACCCATTCGGCCGCCAATGTGGACCGGCTGACAGCCGGGATCGAGGCGGGCAATCTTTCCATCAACACGCTGGAGGCCTCGGTGGCCGAAGTGCCCTTTGGCGGCGTGAAATTCTCGGGCCATGGCCGCGAAGGCGGGGCCGAGGGGCTGCATCATTACACCGTGGTCAAGACCATCTCGCACAAGATGGAGCTTGATCTTGAGCCGACCGTTTCAGGAGCGAAGCCGTGAAATATTCCCGTAAAGACGCCAAATCCCACGCCTTCGCCCATATGAAGGGCATCTGGGCCGCTGCGCTGATGCCCTTCCGGGATGACCTTTCCATCGATGAAGAGGGTTTTGCCCGCAACATGAACCACTGGATCGAGGATCTGGGGATCGACGGCTTTTTCATCGCCGGCAAGCAGGGCGAGTTCTTTTCCATGTCGCTGGACGAGCGCAAGCGCGCCTTCGATCTGGCGGTGAAGGCGGCGGATGGGCGGGCGCAGACTATCATGTCCTGCTCGGATCAGAACATGGATGTGGTGATTGACCTGGCGCGCCATGCGCAATCCTGCGGCGCCGATTACATCGTGGTGCACGCGCCGATCCTGCATTTCTTCAAGGAGCAGGACGAGACGCTGATCCGCTATTACGAGACGATTGCCTCGAAGGTCGACATTGGCATTGCGCTGTGGTCGCATCCCGACAGCGGCTATCTGATGAGCCCGCAACTGTGCAACCGTCTGGCCGATATCGAGACTGTTGTTGCGATCAAATATTCGGTTCCAAGGCCGATGTATGCGGAGCTTACACGCCTTGCAGGCGATCGGATGATCGTTTCTACGGCATCCGAAGAGGAATGGCTGGAGAATATTCTAGAGCTGAACTGGAAGCTTTATCTCTGTTCCTCGCCGCCCTACCTGATCCAGACCGCCGCCGACAAAAGGATGCGCGCCTATACCGATGCCGCCTTTGCCGGCCGTGCCGATGAGGCCCGCGCGATCCGCGACAGTCTGGAGCCGGTGCGTCACGCGCTCAAATCCACTCGGCCCGCCGAAAAGCCGCATGCCCACCAGAAATACTGGCAAGACCTTCTGGGTCAGACCGGCGGCCGGGTCCGTCCGCCCTGCCTTGAGCTGACAGAAGAAGAAAAAGCCAGAACAAGACTTGCATTTGAAACCTGTGGCCTGAAACTGGCCTGAGGAAGGGAGACAAAGATGACCCGCCTTGCCGCCTTCAATTTCCAGAAATGGATTGACGAGCATAAGCATCTGTTGAAGCCGCCGGTCGGCAACCAACTGGTGTTCAAGGACGCCGATCTTATGGTCACCGTGGTCGGCGGCCCGAACGAGCGTTGCGACTATCACGACGACCCGGTGGAAGAGTTCTTCTATCAGCTCAAGGGCGACATGCTGCTCAAATTGCACGACACCGCGACGGGCGATTTCTATGACGTGCCGATCCGCGAGGGCGAGATTTTCCTTCTGCCCGCCCATATGCGCCATTCGCCGCAGCGGCCGCAGGAAGGCTCCATCGGGTTGGTCATCGAACCGGCCCGGCCCGAGGGGGCGCTGGATGCCATCGAATGGTATTGCTTCAACTGCCAAACCCGCGTGCACCGCGCCGAGGTGGATCTGGAATCCATCGTCGACGACCTGCCGCCTATCTATGCCGCCTTCTATGCCGATGAAAAGCTGCGCACCTGCCCGAAATGCGGCGAGTTGCATCCCGGCAAGAAGCCTCCGGCAGGCTGGGTGAAGCTGTAATTGTTTCAGGCTTGAAGTGGCTGTCAGGCCTGTCAGACTGACGCGAAAAAATAGAACAGAATCCAACCTAACCGGGAGATTGAGATGAAAAAATTGCTTACCACGGCCAGCCTTCTTGTGGCGCTTGCCGTGCCGGCCTTTGCCGAGGGCACCAAGATTGGCGTCATCACCACCCTGTCGGGGCCGGCGGGCTATCTGGGCGAACAGATCCGCGACGGGCTGAAGCTGGGCCTTGATGCCTCGGGCGCGGCTTATGAGCTGGTGGTCGAGGACGACGCGCGCGATCCGAACACCGGTGTGCAAGTGGCCGACCGGATGCTGAATGAAGAAGGCATCAAGCTGCTGACCGGCATCGTGTTTTCCAACGTGTCGGGCGCGGTTGTGCCCGAGGCGCTGGATGCGGGCGCCATCTATGTCAGCCCGAACGCCGCGCCCTCGCCGCTGGCGGGCGAAAAGTGCCATCCGAACTATTTCGTGGTCAGCTGGCAGAACGACAGCCTGCACGAAGCTTCGGGCGCGGCTGCTAAAAAGCTGGGCTACAAGACCGCTGTTGCGCTGGCCCCCAAC
Organism: Paracoccaceae bacterium; assembly: GCA_023254015.1. Taxonomy (GTDB): domain Bacteria; phylum Pseudomonadota; class Alphaproteobacteria; order Rhodobacterales; family Rhodobacteraceae; genus Tabrizicola_A. The sequence goes on along the minus strand of JALQYS010000466.1, from coordinate 8,601 downwards.
TATCAGGCTGGCAAGGACGCCATCGCGGGCTTTACCCGGGAATTCGGCGGCGAAGTGACCGAGATCTATACCGGCGTCGAGCAGTCGGATTTCGCGGGCGAAATGGCGCAGATCCGCGACAAGGCCCCGGAAGTGGTGTTCCAGTTCCATCCCGGCGGGCAGGGCATTGCCTTCCTCAAGCAGTATCAGCAGTCGGGCCTTCTGGGCACCATTCCGATGGTGCTGTCGGAACCGTCCTATGACCATGTGATCCTCAAGGCCGTTGGCCCCGCCGCGATCGGCGTGACCGGCACCACCCACTGGAACGAGGATTTCGACAACGAAGCCTCGAAGGCCATGGTTGCCGCCTGGGCCGCTGCGCACCCCGACGTGCCGCTGACCACCTATGGCCAGCAGGCCTATGACACCGGCCTTCTGATCGGCTCGGCCCTGCAAAAGGCGGGGGGCGATGCGGATGTGGCCGCGCTGCAGGCGGCGATCAAGGCGGCCGAGTTCACCTCGACCCGCGGCAGCTTTGCCTTCGGCCCGAACCAGCATCCGATCCAGGACTGGTACATGACCGAGATCGTCGCGGACGAAGCCGGGAACCCGAAGATCGTGACCAAGGAAAAGATCCGCGAGGCGGTGGGCGACGTCTATTCCGCCAACTGCAAGATGTGATCTGACGATCCGAACCGGGCCGGAGGCACAGCTTCCGGCCCCTTTTCCTGAACGACTGGCCGGGGGCGCAGGCGGATGATCCTGTTGATCGAGCAGCTTCTGAACGGGCTGCAATATGGTGTGACACTGTTCCTGCTGGCCGCAGGATTGACGCTGATCTTCGGGATCATGGGCGTCATCAATCTGGCGCATGGGGCGCTCTACATGGTGGGGGCCTTCGCGGCGTCTTGGGTGGCGATCCAGACGGGCAACTTCTGGGGCGGGCTGGTGGCCGGGCTTGTCGCCGCAGGTCTGGCGGGGCTGGCGATGGAGACGGGCGTGATCCGGCGGCTTTATGCCCGCGATCACCTGGATCAAGTGCTGGCGACCTTCGCGTTGATCCTCATCTTCAACCAGTCCACCGTGTTGATCTTTGGCCGCCAGCCATTGTTCACCACCATGCCCGAAATCTTTTCCGGCTCGATCCAGATCCTGCCCGGCCTGCCCTATCCGACCTACCGGCTGTTCGTGATCGCGGTGGGTCTGGCGGTGGCGGTGGGGCTGTATTTCCTTATCAACAAGACCCGCGTCGGCATGTTGGTGCGCGCGGGGGCCACGAACCGCCAGATGGTGCGGGCGCTGGGCGTGAATATTCAGGGGCTTTACACGGCGGTCTTTGCCCTTGGCGCGCTGCTGGCGGGCCTTGCCGGTGTGATGGCGTCGCCCATCGTGTCGGTGCAGGTCGGCATGGGCGACGAGATCATTCTGGCCACCTTTGTCGTCGTGGTGATCGGGGGGGTTGGGTCGGTGAAAGGGGCCTTCGTGGCCGGAATCGCGCTGGGCATGTTCGACACGATGCTGCGGGCCTTTCTGCCCGCGACCCTGCAACAGGTGATGCCCGGCCCCGAGGCGCAGGCCTTGGGTGTGGGGATTTCGTCGATGGGGATTTATCTGATGATGGCCCTTGTCCTTCTGGTCCGCCCGCGCGGCCTGTTTGCGGCGCGGGGATAAGGCCATGAAACGCGAAAACCTTGTTCTTCTGGCGGTCTTTGTCCTTCTGGCGCTGGTGCCTTTTGCGGCGGAGCTGACGGGCCAATCCAGCTGGACCAAACTGGTCGGGCAGGCGCTGATCTATGGCATGGCGGCGGCGAGCCTGAACTTCATCCTGGGTTATGGCGGGATGGTCAGCTTTGGCCATGCGGCATTCTTTGGGATTGGCGGCTATGTGGTGGGGATCCTGTATCACCACTTTGACGCCGGAACCTCCTTTCTCGGCGTCATCCCCGGCACGGATCAGATGCTAATCACGCTGCCGGCTGCGATCATCGTCGCGGGGCTGGCGGCGGCCCTTGTCGGCGCGCTGTCGCTGCGCACCGGGGGCGTGCAGTTCATCATGATCACGCTGGCCTTTGCGCAGATGTTCTTCTTCCTGTTCATCTCGTTGAAAACCTACGGCGGCGAAGATGGCATCATGGTGCGGCGCACAAATTCCCTGCCGGGGCTGAACATGAAGGACAAGGCGACGCTGTATTGGGTGGTTCTGGTCTTTGCTGCCGCCTATTACCTGTTCCTGCGGCGGCTGGTGCATTCGTCCTTTGGCCAGATCATCGCCGGCATACGGCAGAACGAACGGCGCATGGCCGCCATGGGCATCTCGACCTACCGCTACAAGCTGATGGCCTTCATCCTGTCGGGCATGGGCGCGGGGCTGGCGGGGGCGTTGATGGTGAACTTCCTGCGCTTTGCCTCGCCCGACATGATGCATTGGAGCCGTTCGGGCGAGTTGATGGTGATGGTCATTCTGGGCGGTGTCGGCACGCTGGCCGGGCCTTTCATCGGGGCCGGTGCCTTGTTCACGCTGGAAACCACGCTGGCGCGCTATACCGAACACTGGATGCTGCCTGTGGGCATCCTGCTTTTGGTGGTTGTCCTGACCTCACGGGGTGGTCTGATGGCGCTGTTCCGCAAGCTGGGGGGCCGGAAATGAGCCATGTTCTGGATATCTCGGGCCTTGTGAAAACCTTTGGCGGGCTGACGGCCACCGACAACGTGTCGCTGACCGTCGACACCGGCGAGATCCACGCGCTGATCGGTCCGAACGGCGCGGGAAAATCGACGCTGATCAACCAGATCTGTGGCGAGTTGATCCCGAACGCGGGCCACATCCACCTTGCGGGTCGTGACATCACGCGCCTCCCCCCGGCCGAGCGGGTGGCACTGGGGCTGGGGCGGACGTTCCAGATCACCTCGCTTCTGGACGACATGACCGTGCGGGAAAACCTTGGTCTGGCCATTCAGGCGCGCGAGGGCGGCAATTTCCGCATTTTTGACCGGGCCGCGAAACGGGCCGAGGTCTGGGACGAAGCGGATGAGGTGCTGCGTGGCTCTTCCCTTGGGGGGCGGGCGGCGGTGAAGGTGGCCGATCTGGCGCATGGCGAGAAAAAGCAGCTAGAGCTTCTGATGGCATTGGCCCAACGCCCGCGGGTGCTGTTGCTGGACGAACCGATGGCGGGTCTGGGCCATGTGGAAAGTCAGCAGATGATCGAGGCCCTGCGCGCGGTGCGGGGCGAATGTGCGATGCTTCTGGTCGAGCATGACATGGAGGCGGTCTTTGCGCTGGCCGACCGGATTTCGGTTCTGGTCTATGGGCGGATCATCGCGGCGGGAACGGCCGATGACATCCGCGCCAACCCGGCGGTTCGCGAAGCCTATCTGGGAGAGGAGGACGCCTGATGCTGTCAGTCAAGGGATTGCAGGCGGTGTATGGGGCGTCTCAGGTTCTGTTCGACATCTCGCTGGACATCAAGGATGGCGAGGTGGTCACCCTGATGGGTCGCAACGGCATGGGAAAGACCACCACCGTGCGGGCCATCATGGGCCTTTTGCCCCCCAAGGGCGGGGCGGTGGAATATGACGGCCGGGCGATTGGCGGCCTTGCGCCGGAAAAGGTCGCACGGCTGGGTTTTGGTCTGGTGCCCGAAGGACGCCAGATCTTCTCGACCCTGACCGTGCGCGAAAATCTGGTTGCCACAGCGGCAAACCGGCTGGGCGGCAAATCGCCCTGGACGCTGGCCCGCATCTATGACCTCTTTCCCCGTCTGGGCGAACGCGCCGGACAATTGGCCGGCACGCTTTCTGGCGGCGAGCAGCAGATGCTGGCGGTGGGCCGTGCGCTGATGACCAACCCGCGCCTTTTGATCCTTGATGAGGCGACCGAAGGGCTGGCCCCCGTGATCCGCGCCGAAATCTGGCATGTGGTGGAGCGGTTGAAGAACGAGGGCCAGTCGATCCTGTTGATCGACAAGACCTTTTCCGTGTTGAAGCGTCTGGCCGACCGGCATTTCATTCTGGAAAAGGGCACGACCGTCTGGACCGGCACCGGCGCGGATCTGACCCGCGACCATGACCGGGTGCAGAGCTGGGTGGGGGTCTGATGCGGCTGGTTCTGATCGGATGGGGCGCCATCGGCGCCGAGGTGGCGCGGCTTCTGACCGCCCGAAAGGCGCCGGTTGATCTGGTGGCCGTCGCCCTGCGCAACCCCGCGCGCGACCTGCCTTGCCCGGCAATAACCGACCCGGCGGCATTGGCCAATTTTCACCCCGATCTGGTGGTCGAGACCGCGGGCCGTGCTGCCGTCCTGCACTGGGGCGAGGCGGCTCTGGCCTCGGGCGCCGATTTCGCCCCGGCCTCCACCTCGGCCTTTGCCGAGGATGGGGCGCTTGACCGGCTTTTGTCGCTTGCCCGTGTCAACGGCAGGCAGGTGCTGATTCCGCCGGGTGCCTTGGGCGGTATGGATGCGCTTTCCGCCGCCGCCCGCCTGCCGCTTGACCGCGTCACGCATGAGGTGACCAAGCCCGCGCTGGCCTGGGCGGGAACCGAGGCCGAAACCCTGTGTGACCTGCCCGCCCTGACGGCCCCGCATGTGTTTTTCGAAGGATCAGCGCGCGAGGCGGCGCGGCGGTTTCCACAGAACGCCAATGTGGCTCTGACAACCGCGCTGGCCGGTCTGGGGCCGGAGGCCACAACCCTGCGGCTGATCGCCGATCCCACCGCGAAAGCCAATCGTCACCGCGTGGTGGCCGAGGGCGCCTTTGGCCGCATGGAGATCACGCTGGATAACGCGCCTTTGGCAAGCAACCCGAAATCCTCGGCCCTGACCGCGCTTTCGCTGGTGCGGCTGATCGAAAACCGCGCAACCCCTCTGGTGATCTGATGCTGCAAGACGAAGCCCTTTTGCCCCGCGCCCAGTTGGACGCCGATTACACGGCGCGCGCGACCGTGTCGGATGCCGAATTCGCCCGGATCATCGGGCAATACCGCAGCCTGACCGAGGCCGCGCAAGGCAGTGACGCCGGTTTTTCCACCCATGAGTTTTGCCCCGAAACCGGGTTGAAGCTGGATCTCTACGGCACCCGCCCGGGCGAAAGCCGCCCGGTGGTGGTGTTCATCCACGGCGGCTATTGGCGGGCGCTGGATCGGGATCACTCCGGTTTTGCCGGCCGGATGCTGGCCGACCAAGGCATTGCCTGCGCCGTGCCGGATTACCGGCTGGCCCCGGCCAATTCGATCACCCAGATCGTCGAGGAATGTCGCCGCGCCATCGCCTGGCTTTGGAAGAATGCGGCCGATCTGGGGATCGACCGCTCGCGCATCGTGGTCACGGGCTCGTCGGCGGGGGGGCATCTCGCGGCGGCCATGGCGCAGCCCGGCTGGCAGGCGGCCCATGGCCTGCCGGACCAGCCGTTGCACGGTTGTCTGCCAGTCTCGGGCCTGTTTGAACTTGCGCCGCTTGCCGCTAGCCATGTGCAGGACTGGATGCGCTTTAGCCCCGACGAACTGGCGCAGAGCCCCATGCGGCATCCCCCACTTGGTCTGCGCGGCGTCGTGGCTTTGGCCGCGGGCAAGGGCGAGGCGCCCGGTTTCCACCGCCAGTCCGAGGCCTATGCCGCCCTGACCGGCTGGCCCCTGATGCGGATTGACGGGCGGAACCATTTCGACGTGATCCTTGATCTCGCCGATGGCACGTCCGATCTGTCGCGCGCGCTGATCGACCTGACACGGGCCTGAGGCCGCCATATTCGCCAGAGGGGGTTGCGGGGCGGGCAAACACATTCTATTTATCGAATGTATTTTTGACCTGACAGGCGCCCCATGACCCGGCTGATCCCCTCTGCTGCCCTTCTTGACAAGGCCCTGCCGATCCGCGTCTGGGCGCGGGCCTATTCGCGGGGTGATTTCTCGGCGGATGGCCTGGCCGCGGTCATCGTCACGATCATGCTCATCCCGCAATCTCTGGCCTATGCCATGCTGGCCGGAATGCCGCCCGAGGCCGGGATCTATGCCTCGATCCTGCCGATCATCGCCTATGCGCTGTTTGGATCCAGCCGAGTCCTTGCCGTGGGGCCGGTGGCGGTGGTGTCCTTGATGACGGCCGCCGCGCTGGGCCAGGTGGCCGAGGCGGGCACCGCAGACTATGCCAGCGCCGCCCTGACGCTGGCCGCGCTGTCGGGGGCGATGCTGCTGGCGATGGGGCTTTTGCGGCTGGGGTTCATCGCGAATTTCCTGTCACATCCGGTGATCGCGGGCTTCATCACCGCCTCGGCGATCCTGATCGCACTGGGTCAGCTTGGGCCGCTTCTGGGCATCGGCCTCAAGGGCGCGTCGCTGCCCGAATTGCTTGACGGGATTGGCGCAAAGCTGGCCGCCGTGAACCCGCGCACCGCGCTGATCGGCGGGCTGTCGCTGGCCTTTCTGTTCTGGGTGCGGCGGTCGATGAAGGCCTCCTTGCGCCGTCTGGGTCTTGGGCCGGTTCTGTCCGACGCCCTGACCAAGGCCGGTCCGGTGCTGGCCGTCGTGGTCGCGACCCTTGCCGTCTGGGCGCTGGGCTGGGAGGCCAAGGGCGTGGCGGTTGTGGGCACGGTGCCCGCCGCCTTGCCGCCCCTCACCTTGCCCGCCTTCTCGCCCGCGCTCATCGCCGAACTGGCGTTGCCGGCGCTGCTGATCTCGGTCATCGGATTTGTCGAGTCGGTCTCGGTCGCGCAGACCCTCGCGGCCCGCAAGCGTCAGCGCATCCAGCCCGATCAAGAGCTGATCGGCCTTGGCGCCGCGAACCTTGCGGCAGGCTTCAGCGGCGGCTTTCCGGTGACGGGCGGCTTTGCCCGGTCGGTCGTGAATGCCGATGCCGGCGCGGCAACCCCCGCCGCGGGCATCCTGACCGCGCTTGGTCTGGCGGTTGCGGGCCTTGCGCTGACGCCGCTGCTGTATTTCCTGCCCAAGGCGACGCTTGCCGCGACCATCATCGTTGCCGTTCTGGGGCTTGTCGATCTGTCGATCCTGCGCCGCACCTTCGGCTGCTGCCGTGCCGACTTCGCCGCCGTGGCTGGCACCATCCTTGTTACCCTGATCTTTGGTGTCGAGGCCGGGATTTCCACCGGCGTGATCCTGTCGATCGGCCTGCATCTGTGGCGCACCTCGCGCCCGCATGTGGCCGAGGTGGGGCTGGTCGCGGGCACCGAGCATTTCCGCAACATCCTGCGCCACAAGGTCATCACCGATCCGTCGGTCGTGACGCTGCGGGTGGATGAAAGCCTGTATTTCGCAAACACCCGGTTTCTGGAGGACCTGATCCTTGACCGCACCGCCGATGACCCTGCCCTGCGCCATGTGGTGCTGATGTGTTCGGCCGTGAATGAAATCGACCTGACGGCGCTGGAAACGCTTGAGGCGCTGAACCAGCATTTGCGTGACCGGGGGATCGCGCTTCACCTGTCCGAGGTGAAGGGCCCGGTGATGGACAGGCTGCAGCGCACGCCGTTCCTGTCGCATCTGACCGGCCGGGTTTTCCTGAGCCAGCACGAGGCCTTTGCAACGCTGACCAAACCCGATTGAAGGGCTGGACGCGCCCCGCCCGTCGCGGCAATCTGGCCGTCGATGGGGGTATACGATGGATCTGAATTCCGATCTGGGTGAGGGCTTTGGCCCCTGGGCTATGGGCAATGACGCGGCGATGCTGGGCCTTGTGACCTCGGCCAACATCGCCTGTGGCGGCCATGCCAGCGACCCCGACACCATGTTCACCACGCTGCGGCTGGCGACCGAGCGCGGCGTCACCATCGGCGCGCATCCGGGCTATGCCGACCGTCTGGGCTTTGGCCGCCGGGTGATCCCGATGGAGCCTGATGAAATCGCCCGCATGGTGGCCGCGCAGGTGGGGGCGCTGCAGGGGGTGGCGGCGCTTGCCGGGGCACGGGTGGCCTATGTCAAGGCACATGGCGCGCTGGCCAATCTGGCCGCCGACCGGCGCGAGGTGGCCGACGCCATTGCCGCCGCGGTCAGGGCGCTGCCCGGAAATCTGGCGATCCTTGCCATCTCGGGCACCGAGCTGGAGGCGGCGGGCCGTGCGGCGGGGCTTCCGACCTATTCCGAAATCTTTGCCGACCGGGCCTATCTGCCCAATGGCCGCCTTGTGCCCCGCGCACGTCCTGATGCCATGATCCATGGTGCCGAACAGGCTGTCGACCGGCTGATCCGCTTTCTTGAAACCGGTTTGATGCCGGTCGTCGGCGGCGATCCGATCCCGCTGGCGGCGCAGTCGATCTGTGTGCATGGTGACAGCCCCGAGGCCGTGGCCATGGCCACCGAGATCCGCGCCCGTTTGACGGCAGCGGGCCTGCCGCCAACCCCCTTCCTCAAATGACGGCCTTTCCCCTGTTCCGGCCCGTGGCCGAGCATGGCTTGCTGGTTGAATTCGGCGACCGGCTGGATGACGCCTGCCATGCCGCCGTCTTGCGGCTTGACCGGGCTTTGGCGGCCACCCCCTTTGCAGGCTTTGCCGAGGCGGTTCCGGCCTATGTCAACCTGCTCGTGCGTTTCGATCCGCTGGTCACCGACCACACCGGGGTGAAGGACGCGCTTTGTGCCCTGATGGCGCGCACGACGGACGCCGTCGCACAAGGTGCCTTG
>JALQYS010000458.1 GCA_023254015.1 Paracoccaceae bacterium | reverse complement strand
TGGATGGTTTCGATGACGTTTTCGGTGATGATCTTCGTCTCGCCGTTGCGCGTCACTTCCAGACGGCCGACCTTGGGCTGCACCATGGCCGATTTCGCCCCGGCCGCGCCCATTGCCGGAATGCGCCGGCCCTCGCCAAAGGTGATCAGCGTCATCGGCGTATCCAGGGGCTCCACCTCCCAGCAGGTGCCGGAACCACCCCGGTTCTTGCCCGCGCCGCCGCTGTCTTCCATGAGGCCATAGCGGTGAATGATGATCGGATAGCTGTGTTCCAGCATCTCGATATCGCCCGAGGTCAGCGCGCCAAAGCAGCATTCCGGCCCGCAGGCGTGCCAGCCGTCCTGGCTGGCCGTGGCCCCGGCGCCCGAGATGATCGAGGCCAGCACCATGGTCACATATTCCTCGTCATGGCGCTTGTCCCAACCGGCGATGTTGCAGCCGTTGGCATGGCCCCAGCTGGCCGAGACCTTGGCCGGTGCGGCCTGTTCAAAGGCCAGACGCACGGCATCGGTCAGGGTTTCCATCGGGGTCGTGGTGCAGTTCATGTGCGGCGCGGGGGATTTCGCGTTGCACAGCGTGCCCTTCGGCCCCATGTCGGTGGTGACGCAGCGGTAAAGACCCTCGTTATAGGGCGGGGGCAGTTGGGCAAACATCATCAGCCCCAGATAGACGCCCGAGTGGCTGTTGCCCTCATAGCTGTTGATGAAATACGGGATCTGCGGGGGCGAGCTGATTTCGATATGGCAGCCATCGCCCTTGATGGTCACGGTCGCCTTGATTTCAAAATCGCCATAGCCGTGGCCGGCATCTTCCAGAATGGCGGTGCCGTGATAGGTGCCATCGGGCACTTCGGCGATCAGCTTGCGCATATGGGCTTCGGCCATGTCCAGAAGTTCGGCGATGCAGTCCTGCACCGTGTCCTTGCCATATTTGTCCATCAGCCGTTTGAGGTTGCGCGCGCCCACCTGACAGGCCCCGATCAGCGCGTTGAAGTCGCCCTCCTGGTCGCGGCGGGCCCGCATGTTGGTCAAGAGCAGGTTCATCACGTCATGGCGCGGCTTGCCCTTGTCCCACAGCTTGACCGGCGGGATGCGCAGGCCTTCGGCGAAAATCTCGGTGGCGTTGGGGTTGTAACCTGCGGGCACCGGGCCGCCGATGTCGGTTAGGTGGCCCTTGCAGACGGTCCAGAACACCAGTTCGCCCTCATAGAACACCGGCATATACATGCAGGTGTCGATGATGTGGCTGCCACCATAGGCCGGATCATTGTGCAGGATCAGGTCGCCGTCGTTGATCTCGCCTTCAAAGAATTTGGCGACCGATTTCATCGCGGGAATCAGGCTGCCGAGGTGAATCGGAATGTCCTGGCCTTGCAGGATCATCTCGGGCGTGTGGTTGAACAGCGCCGTCGAATAGTCATGCGCAAGGTTGAACACCGACGAGCGCGCGGTCTGTTCAAGTGTCAGCGTCATTTCGCGCTGGGTGGTTTCCAGCACCCCCCGCACCACGGAAAGCGTGATCGGGTCCACATTGCGTTTGGTCATGGCCTTTGGTCCTCCCCTATCGGAACGCGACGGCAGGTTCGGGCAGGGCATCGGACCCGAGATCGGGGCCGCCCAGCTTGTCTCCCTGTCTGCCATGCCGCTGTCCGGCCTTTTGTCATGCCGTCCAAACTGGCCGGAATCGGGGGGGGGCGTCTTGAACCGGGGTGCATGATCCTTTGCATTTCCGTGCAAGGTTCCACGTCGGTTTGTCGCTGGGCGCACAACCCTTTGTCGCGCAGCGCACCCGTCGGCCGTGCCGTGCGAAAATTCTTGATTGGAAGGCCAAGGGGGCATACCGATTCTCAATCAGCGCTTTGGGAGAGGGCGCATGGACTTCACGGCACTCAGCACAGCCCAGATCGAGCCGGCCCAGCGGTCGGCTCATTGGTCACGCGTGATTTCCGAGACCTATTTTCCGCTGCAGCTGACCTTTCGCGACGCAGCGTCGTTCAGCGGCAATCTGGAGCGGCGGCAGATGGGGGCTGTGTCCCTGTCGCGGCTGGCGACCGAGCCGCTGCAATATGAACGACGGCCCAATCACATCTCGCATACGGTTGAAGAAGAATACCTCATCACCGTGCCGCGCCTCAGCCCGGTGGAATTTCGCCAGATGGGCCGCGATGTGCGGTGCGATCCTGGGGGGTTCATTCTGGAACGCGGCGACGAACCCTATCGGTTTTCCTATGGCGCCCCGAACGAATTGTCGGTTCTGAAACTGTCGAAAAAGGCGCTGTCCGAAAAAGTGCGCGACCCTGACCGGTTCTGCGCCCGGATCATCGATGCCCGGCAGGGGCTGCCGTCGCTGTTCACCGCCATGATGCAGCAGTTGCATGCCTTGCACGCCACCGAGTTGCGCGCGGCCGAGGTTCTGGGTCGCCAGATGGTCGAGGTTCTTGCGCTTGCCCTTGATGAAACCGCGGGCGACGATCAGCAGGTGCGCACCTCGGTCCGGGCGGGGCATCTGCGCCGGGCCGAACAGACCATCCGCAAGCATCTGTCGAACCCGGCGCTGTCGCCCGAATTCGTGGCCGAGGCCTGCAGCATTTCAAAGCGCTATCTGCATGAGTTGTTCGGCGACACCAACCAGACGGTATCGCAATTCATCCGCGAAGAGCGTCTGGCCGCCGCGCGTGATCTGATCACCGCGTCACCCGCGCTATCGCTGGCCGAGGTGTCTTACCGCTT
>JALQYS010000431.1 GCA_023254015.1 Paracoccaceae bacterium | reverse complement strand
GCGATGGTGATGCCCGTGTTTTCGCTGGTTTGGCGCACAATGTCGAGGAATTTCTCGGCATAGGTGGACTGCCAGCGGAAGGGTGGGTGAACCACAACGCGCGGCTGGCGTGTCACGGCAACCCGCGTGATGCCGTTGGCGGCCAGAAGCCCCAGGTGCTGCGGCGCGATCCGCGTGCCGCGCGCCAGAAGGCAGGCCCCCAGCGGCTGATCGCTGCCCTGAAGGCGGATATTGTCCCCGCGCCGGGGCAGGGCGGCAAGGCGGATCGTGCCGCCCGCTTCGATCACGTCCTCCAGGGGCACGACGCAATCGGCCCCCTCGGGCAGGGGCGCTCCGGTAAAGATGCGCAGGGCCGCGCGTCCGGGCAGGGCCACAGGGGCGGGGGCGCCGGCCGCGATTGTCCCGGCAACGGGCAAGGCAGCCCGCGCCGCCGTCAGGTCGGACAGCCGCAAGGCAAAGCCATCCACGGCGGAATTGGTGAAAAAGGGCATGGCGGCGGGGGCGATCACGTCGCGGGCGCAGACATGGCCCAGCGCCCTGGCCAGCGACAGCTCGTGCAGCGCCGGGACCGGCTGCACCTGCGCCAGGGCCATGTCGCGCGCCATGGCGACATCGATCAGCGGCGGAGCATCCAGAAAGGCGTTCATCGGTCGGGACTTTCGCAAAAGGGGGCTGCGGCCGGATTGCTCCGGCCGCAAGCAAGAGGTTTCACTTGGCCGCGTCAGAGGCGTTGGCCATCAGGAACTCCATGATGAGCGCCGCTTCCGAGTCATCCAGACCGGCGCGCGGGAACATCGACGGCGTGATCGCCTTCCATTGCAGCTGGGTGTAGGCGCCCACGTCGCGCGGGCCATGGCAGACCGTGCAGCGTTCGTAGAACAGCTTTTCGCCCGGGCTCATCTCGGCATAAAGCGCCTCGATCACCGCATCCAGACGGTCCAGCGCCAGATCGGCATCGTCGATCGCCGCGATTTTCGCGCCTTCGATGATCGCAGGCTTTTCATAGGCCATGTTCGGACCTTCGGGGTCTTCACACTTGCGGATCGAGGCAAGGCAGGTGTTCGCCGTCGTCGCCTGGCTGAGACCCGAGGACTTCTGCGTCGAGGTCAGGAAGTTCACCAGACCCGAGTTGCAGCGGCCCTTGCTGTCCAGGCTCGGCCAGCAGCCTTCGTAGATCGAGATGACGCCCGGCATGATGTCATCAGACACCACCGCCCCGGCCAGAACCGTGCCGCGGTCGTTGTAGATTTCCACCACATCGCCATCGGCGATGCCGCGGGCATCGGCGTCGGCGCGGCTGATCCGCACCGGCTCACGGCCCTGCACCTTGTAAAGGTCGCGCAGGCGGGCCGACTGGTCCATCTGGCTGTGCAGGCGATACCAAGGGTGGGGGCTGACGACGTGCAGCTGGCCTTCCTTGGCGTTGCCCAGATATTCGGCGGGCTCCAGCCACATCGGCATGCCGGGGCAGTCCTCAAGGTTCATCTCGGCGATGGTCTCGCAGAACATCTCGATCTTGCCCGACTTGGTGTGCAAGGGATGGGCTTCGGGATCGGTGTAGAAATCGCCATGGCGCACCCAGGAACGGGCCTCTTTCGGCGCGGGCTGCAGGGCATAGCCGCGCTCCCAGAACTCTTCGAACGGCGTGGTTTCCGATGCCGCCGTCTTGGCATAGGCGACCTTCATGATGTCGATCAGCTCGGGGAACTGCTGATCTTCCATATAGGGCGACATCTTGTAGAAAAGATCGGCCAGAGCGGCGAAGATCTCAAAGTCGCTGCGGCTTTCGCCGATCGGCTCGATCACCTTCTTCATCGCGTAGATCTTGTCGTTCGAATAGGTGCCGCCGACCGAGATGTCGTCGCGTTCCAGCGGCGACGAGGCGGGCAGCACGATGTCAGCCCAGCGCGTTGCCGCCGTCCACCAGACATCCTGGCTGACGATGGTCTTGACCTTCTGCAGCGCCTTGATCAGCCGGTTGGTGTCCTGCTGGTGCGACATGAAGTTGTTGCCGGCGTTGTAGATCATCTGCACGTCCGGGTATTTGCGGACGTTGCCGTTGTAGACCACTTCGGCACCGGGGTTCTCCAGCGCCTCGGTCAGGCGCGAGGCCGGCACGATGTAGTCGGTGACAAAGTTCTTGCCCTGGCTCAGGCCGGCCGGGGTCTTGGCGCCCGACTGCGGCATGCCGCCGTTGCCATAGTGCCAGCTGAAGCCGACGCCTTCGCCCGGTTTGCCGATCTTGCCGGTCAGTGCGGCGAAGTTGATGATGGCCCAGTGGGTCATTTCGCCGTGGTGGGCGCGCTGCAGCGACCAGGTGCAGTTGATCAAGGTGCGCTGGCGCGCGGCGCTGCGCGCGAGCTCGGCGATGGTGTTGGCCTCCACGCCGCAGATGGCGGCCGCCCAAGCTGCGCTTTTGGGCACGCC
>JALQYS010000424.1 GCA_023254015.1 Paracoccaceae bacterium | reverse complement strand
GCCGAAAGCCGTCCATGTCGCGGAACCCCTGCGTGACGGTGGGAACCAGTCATCCACGGCCTTACACATGCTCACGCGGCACGGGCCAGTGGATGGGGGGCAGATGGGGGCTTTTCGGCCATATGTCAAGCGTGGGTTTCGTGTGGTTTCTCTGTGGTCACGCCGGATACACGCAATTTTAGCAGGCTGCTGAATTAGTCCGCCCTCGACGCGGTTTGAGGAACATGATTCACCATCTGCAGGACAGCGGCGGGGGTGACGATGCGCGGGACGGATGAGAAGAGCAGATCGCTGTTCAGCTATGTCGATCTTGAAGACCGGATCCCCGTCAAACATCCGCTGCGCAAGATCCGACGGGTTGTGAATGATGCTCTGGCCAGCCTCGATGCCGAGTTCGAGGCGCTGTACGTCGATTTCGGTCGCCCCTCGATCGCGCCTGAGCGGCTGATCCGGGCGAGCCTGATCCAGATCCTGTTTTCGGTCAGGTCCGAGCGGCAGTTGATGGAGCAGATGCAGTATAACCTGCTGTTCCGCTGGTTTGTCGGCCTTGGCATTGATGATGCTGTCTGGGTCCCCACGGTGTTTACGAAGAACCGCGACCGGCTGCTGACGACCGAGATGTCTCGCAAGGTGATGGCCGCGATCCTGGCGCATCGCGAGGTCGTGCCGCTGTTGTCAGACGATCATTTCTCGGTCGACGGGACGCTGGTGAAGGCTTGGGCGTCGATGAAGAGCTTCCTGCCAAAGGCAGGAGGCACACCGCCCGACGGCGACCCGGGCAGCCCGCCCGGACCCGAGGCCACCACCGAAGATCACCCCGCACGAACTGAACCCGAGACCGACCCCATGCCCCGCGACCGCCGCCAGACCCGCAACGCCGAAGTCGATTTCCGGGGCGAGAAACGGTCCAACGCCACCCATGTGTCCATGACCGACCCTGACGCGCGGCTCTACAAGAAGTCCCCTGGCACCGGCGCAACGCTGTGCTTCATGGGCCATGCGCTGATGGAGAACCGCTCGGGCCTGATCGTGCAGGGTGACCTGACGCAGGCCGACGGCCATGCCGAACGGCGCGCGGCATTGGACATGATCCACCGCCACTCTCCCGGATCGACCCGGCAGCTGACATTGGGCGCCGACAAGGGCTTCGACGCGGCCGAGTTCGTCGCCGACCTGCGTCAGGCCTGTGTCACGCCGCATGTTGCGCAGAAAGCGAGATATTCAGCGATCGACGGCCGTACCACCCGGCATGAGGGCTATGCCTTGTCGATCAAGAACCGCAAACGCATCGAGGAGGCCTTCGGCTGGGCCAAAACTGTCGGCGGCATGGCACAGACCGTCTATCGCGGCCTCGAACGGGTGCGCTCCCGCTTCATCCTGACGATGGCCGCCAACAACCTCGCCCGGTTGCCGAGACTACTGGCCGCATGACGATGCGAAACCGCATCAGCCACGCATGCCTGCCGCGGCCACACCGCCGACGCTGAAGGGCGCACGTCGTCCAAGCGGGAAATCGTTCCGGACCAAAGACTTCTTCAGCGGCCTGCTAGGGGGGGGCCGGGTCTGGCAGGGTGGCCGCGCGCATCTTGTCAAGGATCGCATCCGCCGCCCAAGGGGAAAGATGCCGCTCCCAATCCCGCACGGTGCCCGCGCGGAAAAAGGTTTCGGGGTTGAAGTGAAAGCTTTGCGGATTGCGCGAAAGATCGGCCTTCATCCGGTCGAATTCGGTTGCCGCGACAATGGCCGCCACCTCGGACTCCTCCAGCCGGAAATCGGGCAAAAGAAACGCGGTGATCTTGCGCATCATCCGGGCCTTTTGCTGCACCAGATCCTCGTAGCTGATCGTCAGCACCTGACCCGGATCAGGAAGCGGGCGTCCGCCCGCGCTCCAGTCGCGGACATGGGTGAAATAATCCCCGAAGTAGAGATCCCCCTCCAGAAAAAGCGCCACATAGGCATCCAGCGACAGATCCTGTGGAAAGTCGAGAAGGGGGTGGTTTCGGTAAAAGAAATACTGCGATACCGCCACCGCCCTTGGGTCGCGGGTGACCACGACAAACCGGGCCCCGGCATCCACGGATTGAACCGGCATATGGTCGATCCGGGTATGGGTGTACCACAGACGGGCTTGCCCCGCTGTGCGCGCCAGATGGTGATG
>JALQYS010000379.1 GCA_023254015.1 Paracoccaceae bacterium | reverse complement strand
CAGAACGCCATCGACACCCATCCGCAACATTTCGAAGCTGCGGTGCGCAGCCTTGAGGCGCTGGAAAGCTGACGTGACCACGCTTCCGCCCCTCGCCGCGCTTTTGATGCTGATCCCCGCCCTGCCCATCGGCATCTGGGTGGCGTGGTCGGACATGAAGTCGATGAAGATCCCGAACAAGGCCGTGCTGGCGCTTGGCGCGGGCTTTGTGATCGTCGGGCTGGTCCTGATGCTGGCGGGGCTGCTTGTGCCGATCGCCGTCCTCTGGGCCTTGGCCCTGGGGGCCATCGTGCTGGTGGTGGGGTTCATTGGCAACGCGGCGGGGCTTTTCGGGGCCGGGGATGCCAAGTTCGCCGCCGCCATGGCGCCCTTCTTCATTGGCGCCGATCTGCGCTTTGTGCTGGGCCTCTTTGCCGCTTGCCTGCTGGGCGCCTTTGCCAGCCACAGGATCGCAGGCCGCATCCCCGCCTTTCGCCGCGCGACCGCAGACTGGGCCAGCTGGACGCACAAGGATTTCCCGATGGGGCTGGCGCTGTCGGGGACATTGATCTTCTATCTTTTGGCCGCAGTGATGCCGCTTTTCTAAGGCTTCTTGGCAACAATCCCCGAGGACGCACCGGGAATCGTTGCACGAGGTATGCCGATGAACATGCAAGCATCACCGCCCCCCGCGGGCGTTCAGGCCCCGCCCCAGCCAAAGGCCCTGGCTGACACCGGACTGTCTTTGGTGATGATGCGGGACATCCTGCTGAAAACCATGTTCCGCACCAATGTCGATCTGGTCAGCCAGATCTCGCAGGCGATCTGCCTGCCGGTGCCCCTGACCCAGGAACTTGTGGATCAGGCCCGCAACCAGAAACTGCTCGAGGCGACCGGCACGCTGCATGCCACCAGCGGCAACGAGATGGGCTATCAACTGACCGACGCGGGCAAATCGCGGGCGCTGGATGCCCTCAGCCAGTCGGAATATTACGGCGCCCTGCCCGTGCCGCTGGCCGATTACGCCCAACAGATGAAGCGTCAATCCGTGCGCGACATCAAGCTGACGCGGCCGGACCTGCTGAAAGGCATGGGCCACCTGATCCTGCCCGAGGATCTGATCGACAATCTTGGTCCTGCTGTTTCGTCCGGCCGATCAATCCTGATGTATGGCCCGCCTGGCAACGGAAAATCCTCGATCTCGAACGGCATCCGTGCGGCCCTTGGCGACAAGATCTATGTGCCGCGCGCCATTGAATATGCGGGACAGGTCATCACCGTCTATGATCCGATCGTCCATTCGGCGGCCGAAGGGGCGGTAGACGACCCGACCTCGCTGCGCCGCACCGGCAACCGGTTCGACAACCGCTATGTCTATTGCGAACGCCCCACGGTGATCACCGGGGGCGAGTTGACGCTGGACATGCTGGACCTGAAATACAATCCCACCGCCCGCACCTATACCGCGCCTCTGCAACTGAAGGCCTCGGGCGGGATCTTCATCGTCGACGACCTTGGCCGTCAGGCCGAACCGCCGCAGAAACTGGTCAACCGCTGGATCGTGCCTTTGGAAGAGGGCCGCGATATCCTGCAACTGCAATCAGGGGAAAAGTTCACCGTGCCGTTTGACACGCTGGTGATCTTCTCGACCAACTTCCACCCGAACGAGATTTTCGACGGCGCGGCGCTGCGGCGGATCTTTTTCAAGATCAAGATCGACGGTCCAACGCAGGAAATGTTCCTGAAGATCTTTGCCATGGTGGCGCGGAAAAAGAAGATGGCGCTGGATGAACGGGCGTTGATCCATCTGTTGAAGAACAAATATCCCACCATCAACATGAACTTCGCCAACTACCAGCCGACCTTCCTGATTGACCAGATGATCGCGGTCTGCGAGTTCGAACGCATCCCCTATCAGATGACCCCTGAACTGATCGACAGGGCCTGGGGCAACATGTTCGTCCGGGATGAAAAGATCGCAAAGTGATCGGATAACCCGATCAACTCCTCGTCGGCTGCGCCGCTCGTCGTCACGACGAGAAGGCGAAGCCGCACGAGGAGGGCTCAGAACGCCCGAACGCCGCTTTCGGTGACGATGAAATCCAGTTTCTGATCGGTTTCCTCGATCGGAACCTCGTTCATTTCCTGCGCGTCAAAGGCAAAACCCACGGCGATCGTCGGGCGCTTCAGCCGCAACCCTTCCAGGGTGCGGTCATAAAAGCCGCCGCCGTAGCCCAGCCGATAACCCCGCCCGTCAAAGGCGACCAGCGGCACGATGACCACCTCCGGCTCAACCCAGGCGCCTTCAACCGGGATGAACGCCTTGAAGGCGCCCTCTTCCATCGCACAACCCGGCGTCCATTCGCGAAACTTCAGCGCCTGCCCGGGACCAAGGATCACCGGCACGCCAACAGGTCCCTGATGGGCGGCCATGGCAGGCAGGGGGTCAATCTCGGTGCGCATCGGCATGTACCCTGCCAGCACCTTTTCCCCATGGCCCGCCAGAAAATCGGCCAGAATCCCGGCGGCCTGCCCCTGCCCACGGGCGAAGGCCTCTTTCCGGGCGGCAAAAGCGGCCTTTCGGGCCTCGGCCTTCAATCCTGCAAGATCCGTCATAACAGCACCACTGTCGCCAGCCCCAGAAAGGCAAGATAGCCCATAACATCCGTCAGGGTCGTCACGAACGTGCCCGAGGCCAAGGCCGGGTCAAGCCCTGCGCGTTCCAGTGTCAGCGGCACCAGAACCCCTCCCATGGCCGCGACGATCTGATTGGTGATCATCGCCAATCCCAGCACCACGCCCAACCAGACTTCGCCGTAAACCAGCGCGCCCCCGACGCCCAGGATCAGCGCCAGCCCCACGCCGTTCATCACCCCCGCCAGCACCTCGCGCCGCACCACACGTTTGGCGTTGGCCGAGGTGAGGTCGCGCGTCGCCAGGGCGCGCACCGCGACGGCCAGCGATTGCGTACCCGCAATCCCGCCAGTCGAGGAGACAATCGGCATCACCGCAGCCAGGGCCACGATGGCCGCGATCGTGCCTTCAAAGGCCGAAATCACCAAAGCCGAGAGCGAGGCGGTAAAGAGATTGACCACAAGCCACGGCAGCCGCTGCTTCACCGTCTCGAAAGGCCCGTCCGAGATCGAGCTTTCCTCGCCCACCCCCGCCAGCAAGAGCATGTCTTCCTGATGCTCTTCATCCAGCACGTTCATGGCATCGTCGATGGTGATGACACCCACCAGACGGCCGTTGGCATCGACCACCGGGCAGGAAATCAGGTGATACTGGTTGAAGATATAGGCCACATCGCCTTCGGGATCGGTCGCCTCGACGGTGCGGAAGCTGTCCTCGGTGATGGCCTTCAGCGCCACCTCGCGGCGCGACGACAGGATGCGCCCCAAGGTGACATAGCCCACGGGCTTCATCCGCGGATCGGTCAGGATGACGTGATAGAACTGGTCCGGCAGGCTGTCGGCCCCGCGCAGAAAGTCGATCGCCTCGCCCACCGTCCAATGTTCGGGTGCCACGACAACCTCGCGCTGCATCAGGCGCCCGGCCGCTCCTTCGGGATAGGCGAGCGCCTGTTCGACAGCGACCCGGTCGGCATCCTCCAGCGCCTCCAGGATCTTGTCCTGCTCTTCGGGCTCAAGATCCTCAAGGATATCGACGACATCGTCGGTATCCAGCTCGCGCATGGCCTCGGCCACCACCTCATCGGGCAGCGCCTCGATCACCTCTTCGCGGATCGCCTCGTCGATCTCGGACAGAACCTCGCCATCGATCTCGCCCGACCACAGCGCCAAAAGGGCGGCGCGCTCGGCCGGGGCGATCTGTTCCAGAAGGTCGGCGATGTCGGCGGCGTGCAGAGGCTCCATCAGGGAGGCAAGTCGCAGGCTGTCCCGGCCTTCAACCGCATCAAGAATCGCGGCCACGCGGTCGGCGTGCACCTCGTCCTCATCCATGACGGCCAGATTCTCGTCCATGTCGCCCCCTGCTTTGCCATCCTTAGCGAAAGTGTTTTCGGCAAAACAGGGGGCTTTGGAAATTTACCGAAAGGTCATAAGCCTCTAGTCTGATCGGGTTCGCAGCGCGGCACAAAAAGGGGGGCCCATGGCCGATCTGATCCTGGGACAAATCCTGACCTTTTCGGGCGACCCCTTTGCCCAGGGGCTTTCAGCCGCGCGTCACCTTTCACATGGCGCGGTGCTGGTCGAGGCCGGCAAGGTGCTGGCCCTGGGCGAGGCTGACGTCCTGCGCGCCGCCCATCCGGCGGCCAAGGTCACCGATTATGGCCGTCACCTGATCTCGGCCGGGTTCATCGACGCCCATGTACATTATCCGCAGACGGCCATCATCGCCTCCTGGGGCAAGCGGCTCATCGACTGGCTGAACAGCTATACCTTCCCCGAAGAGATGCGTTTTGCCGATGCCGCCTATGCCCGCGAGGTGGCCGCGCGCTATTGCGAGCTGACGCTGGCGCAGGGCACCACCAGCTTTTGCACCTATGCCACCATCCATCCCGAAAGCGTCGAGGCCATCTTTGGCGCGGCACAGGCGCGGGGCCAGAGGATCTGGGCGGGCAAGACCTGCATGGACCGCAACGCCCCCGACGGTCTGCGCGATACGGCGCAATCGGCCTATGACGATTCAAAGCGCCTGCTGCAGACCTGGCACGGGATAGACCGGCTGTCCTATGTCATCACCCCGCGCTTTTCGCCTACCTCCACGCCGGAACAGCTTTCGGCCATGGGGGCGCTGTGGGCGGAAAACCCCGGCTGCCTGATGCAGACCCATCTGTCGGAACAGACCGATGAAATCGCCTGGGTGAAATCGCTGTTCCCCACCGCGCGCGACTATCTCGACACATACGAATCCCACGGGCTTTTGGGCAAGGGCGGCCTTTACGGCCATGCCATCTGGCTGGAAGAGCGCGAAAAGGCCCGGCTGGCCGAGGTGGACGCCAGCCTGATCCACTGTCCGACCTCGAACACCTTCATCGGCTCGGGGCTCTTCGACATGGCCGGGCTCAAGGCGGCAGGCCACCGGGTAGGCCTTGCCACCGATACCGGCGGCGGCTCCTCCTTCTCGATGCTGCGCACCATGGCCGCCGCCTATGAGCTGGGCCAGCTGCGCGGCCGGGCCCTGCATCCGGCAGAGCTGTGGTGGCTGGCCACCGCAGGCTCGGCCCGGGCGCTGCATGCCGATCATCAGATCGGCACGCTTGCCCCCGGGATGGAGGCCGATCTTGTGGTGATCGACCTTGCCTCCACCCCCGCCATCGAACAGGCGACGCGGCGGGCCGATGACATCTGGCAGGCGATTTTTCCCACGATCATGATGGGCGACGACCGGGCGATCCATGCCACCTGGGTCAACGGAAGGCCCAGCAGATAGGCAAGGCCCGCCCAAACCTGTCAGGCCCTGCACCGCGACGAGCGCCGGAACGGCGACGAGGAGCCCGCCCCAGTCCTCGATCTCAGTCCTCGATTTCCCAGCCGTCAGGCCAGAAGTCAAAGGGCAGCACCTCTTCGGTCCCAGCCTTTTCCCAGTCCCAGATCGCCTCGGCGGTGATCGGGATGGCGGACGGGGTCCGGGCTTCGATCTGGTCGGCGTCGTGGCGGGTGACAAAACCGCGCGCGCGCAGCGCCTTTTCGGCCGCCGCCCATTGCGGCTTGACCTCTTCGGCCAGGAAATAGAACACCACCACCGCCTCTTTCGGAAGTTTCACGCCCTTGGCCCCCTGCCGGAAGGTGGCAAAGGTCTCGGCTTTCTGCGTTTGCCAGTCATGTGACATCAGGGGCCCTCACGGCAGGTGATTCGCGGTAGGTGATTCTGGGCGCTTGATTCCCGCCCCTGCGCCTTGTATCGGATACCGTCCTGAATAGAATGGCCGAAATGGCCTTGGCGAGGTGATGATGTCCTGGACCGATGAACGCGTCGAAACGCTGAAACGGATGTGGGCCGAAGGCCAGTCTGCCAGCCAGATCGCGAAAGAACTGGGTGGGGTCACCCGCAATGCGGTCATCGGCAAGGTGCACCGGCTGGGCCTGTCGAACCGGGCCGGCGAAGGTGCCTCGATGGCCGACGAGGTCGAGGCTGCACCGCCCGCAGCCCCAGCCAAGCCCGAGGTTGCGGCCCGACCGGCCGAGCCCGCAGCGCCCCGCCCGGCCCCGGCCGCCGCGCCCGTGCCGCCAAAACCTGCGGTCGAAGCTTCGCCCGCCGCCGCCCCGGCAGCCGCTGCTGCTGCCACCGCCGCTCCGGCAGCGCCGACCAATGTCACGCCCTTGCCGATGCGCAAGGCGATCATTCCCGCAGGCCAGCCCCTGCCGCCGCAGCCCTCGGCCAATGAGATCAGCCCCGAGGCGCTTGCCTCGGTGCGCGAGGTGGAAAAGCGCGCCCGCAAGCTGACGCTGATGGAACTGACCGAGCGCACCTGCAAATGGCCGATCGGCGACCCGGCGACCGAGGATTTCTGGTTCTGCGGCCTGCCCTCGGTGGCCGGCAAGCCCTATTGCGAGGCCCATGTCGGCGTTGCCTTCCAGCCGATGAGCGCACGGCGCGACCGTCGCCGCTGAGCCCCGTGCGAAAGACAGGCAAAAGGGCGGCCCCGACGGGCCGCCCTTTTTGCATTCATCCGCAGGCAATTAGCGCGCTGCGCCTGAAAGCCACCGCTGGGGTCAGTTCCCCCCACCCAACAGCTTTTGCAGCGCCTTGGCCGCCTCGTCGGTGATCACCTCTTCGCCCCGGCGCTTGACAGCCTCTTCCAGAGTTTCGCCTTCCTGCTGCACCACGCCCAGCTCTTTCTCCAGCTTGGTCTTTGCCTTTGCCTTGGTCTCGGCCTCCAGCGCCTTGGCCTTGGCCCGCGCCACGGCTTCAAGTTCCTCCTGTTGCAGATCCATCCGTTCCTTGGCCAGCGCCTCAAGATCCAGACTGATCTTCGGGTCCGCCCAGGGCCCCTTGATGAGGATCGGCACCGTCAGCACCTGCCCCGCCACATCAGCCTTGGCGCGCAGGCCATAGTTGATCGTGCGGGCCCCAAGGCCCAGCTTTCCCTTGCCCGTCACCTCGGCAAAAGGGGTCGTCATCACCAGATCGTCATTCTGCAAGACACCGCCCGCAATGGTGAACCCGGCCGTCAGGCTGTCGAAGATGGTTTTCTGCCCCTCGCCGACATAGCCTGAATCCAGCGTCCGGATCATGCCGCCGATATCCAGCCCCAGGATCTCGCCCTTGCCCAGCGACAGGCTGCCAGAGCCTTCCAGCCCCTGCATGATCGCATCAACCGATCCGCCCGCGCCAAGGAACTTCAGCCGCAGATCGCCCGTGCCGACCAGCCGCTCATACCCCGCAAAGTCGCGCATCAGGCTTTGAAGGTTCATCCCCGCAAACCCCAGATCGCCGCCCACCGACAGGCCCTTGCGGCCATTCACCACAAATTGTCCCGAGATCGCCCCGCCATAGGCCTTCATCGCAGCGATGTCGAACACCGCGCGCGACCGGTCCAGCGTCATCTTCAGCGCGCTGGGGCCGAACTTGGCCAGACCCAGATCGATTCCGTCCGCCTTGAGCGAGATGTCGGCATCCAGCGCCGCAAGGCCCGACACGTCGATCCGGTCTTTCGGCCAGCCCTCGGCCTGCATGCCGCCCTGCGCCCCACCCCCGGCGCCCCCGGCCACCGCGGCCAGATTGAGCGCGCCCGCCACCACCTTGGCCGTCACCTTGGGCCGCGCCTCGCCCGGGGTCAGGTCGGCATCCACCGCCAGCACGGTCTCGTCCAGAACCACCGTGCCGCCGCGCAGATGAAGCGAGCCCTTGTCGGTCAGCGTCACAGCGCCCTTCACCGTCACCCCCCCGGCCCCCAACCCCTGCGGCAGGCGGGGCGGTGCTGTCCCGGCCAGCGCCGACAGTTCGGCCAAAGTGCCAAGATCGGACTCAAGATCGCCCTTGGCCGCCAGCGGATTCCACCCCGCCTGACCCGAAAAGTGCGCGCGGGCCTCGCCGGCGACAAAATCGGCCTCAACCGGGCCAAGTTTGCCATCCAGAAAATCACGGAACCGGCCCAGCGTCAGCTCCAGCGCAAAGGGCTGGCCCTCTTTCTCGGCCGAGATCGTCAGGTCAACCGGCCCGTTAAAATCGGCAATCGCGGTTTCAAGGTCCAGCGCCGTCAGTTCCACCCGGCGGCCCTGGGCATGGTCGACATAAACGACCCGGCCGTCTGCGATCACTGCCCGGTCCAGCGTGAACGCCTTGCCGACGCCGGGCGTGTCGAGGCTGACCGTGCCGCCGTTGTCGCCGCCAAAGATCCAGTTCGCGCGCCCGTCCCTGGCACGCTCCAGAATCAGGACCGGCGCCACCGCCTCGACGCCGCGCACCTTCACCTCGCCATTCAGCAGCCCCGCCATGTCCACGGCGATTTCCAGCCCCTCGGCCTGAAACATCGGCCCCGACGACGACCAGTCGGCATTCGACATCGCCA
The DNA here is from genome assembly GCA_023254015.1 of Paracoccaceae bacterium. Lineage (GTDB taxonomy): Bacteria > Pseudomonadota > Alphaproteobacteria > Rhodobacterales > Rhodobacteraceae > Tabrizicola_A. The sequence continues at coordinate 2,529 of JALQYS010000379.1, read as the reverse complement.
CCTTGCCGGTCTTGACGCCCAGGACCGGCCAGATGCTGGGCCGGACCGACCCTTCGATCACCAGATCGCGGCCGGTCAGCGTCTTGAACTTGCCGACCACCAGCCCCGCCACCCGTTCGGCCGGAATCAGGAACAAGGCCCCGACCGCCAGCAGGATCAGAACCGCCAAAGCGGCAAGACTGCGCAAGATCCAGCGTATCATCGGGCACCTCCGGTCACTCTACCGCTTTGAATCTACGCCCTTGCCCCGCAGGTTCAACCCGCATCCCCGTCCCGGCCCCCAGCCCGGCAGGGTTTCGCCCGCAGCCCCTTTGCCGCAGCCCCTTTGCCCCAGCCACGCCTTTCGGCTATATCCCCGGGAATGAGCCAGAACCCCCCGAACCTCCGCCCCGACCTTGCCCCGAAGCCCGTCTTTGACACCCCGCGCCGCGAGGGCCAGCCGACGATCGGCATGGTCAGCCTTGGCTGCCCCAAGGCGCTGGTGGACAGCGAACGCATCCTGACGCGCCTGCGCGCCGAAGGCTATGCGATCAGCCCCGACTACAAGGGGGCTGACGCGGTGATCGTGAACACCTGCGGTTTCCTCGACAGCGCCAAGGCCGAAAGCCTTGAAGCCATTGGCGAGGCGCTGCGCGAGAATGGCAAGGTGTTGGTGACGGGCTGTCTGGGGGCAGAGCCAGAGTATATCACCGGCGCCCACCCCAAGGTCATGGCCGTGACCGGCCCGCATCAATATGAGGCGGTGCTGGATGCCGTGCACAAGGCCGTGCCGCCCTCGCCCGATCCGTTCATCGACCTCTTGCCCGCAACCGGGGTGAAACTGACCCCGCGCCATTACAGCTATCTGAAGATTTCCGAAGGCTGCAACCACGCCTGCAAGTTCTGCATCATCCCCGACATGCGCGGCAAGCTTGTCAGCCGTCCGGCCCATGCCATCCTGCGCGAGGCGGAAAAGCTGGTCGAGGCAGGGGTGCGCGAGCTTCTGGTGATCTCGCAGGATACCTCGGCTTACGGCGTGGACCGCAAGCATGATGTCTCGCCCTGGAAAGGGGGCGAGCTGCGCGCCCATATCACCGATCTGGCCCGCGAACTCGGGCGGCTCTCGCCGGAGATCTGGGTGCGGCTGCACTATGTCTACCCCTACCCGCATGTCCGCCAACTGGTGCCGCTGATGGCCGAAGGTCTGATCCTGCCCTATCTCGACATCCCCTTCCAGCACGCCCACCCCGACACGCTGAAACGGATGGCCCGCCCCGCTGCGGCGGCGAAAACGCTGGACGAAATCGCCGCCTGGCGCCGCGATTGCCCGGATATCGTGCTGCGGTCCACCTTCATCGTCGGCTATCCTGGCGAAACCGAAGCGGAATTCCAGACGCTCTTGGACTGGCTGGACGAGGCGCAGCTGGATCGTGTGGGCTGCTTCCAGTATGAAAACGTCGCCGGCGCCCGGTCGAACGACCTGCCCGACCATGTGCCCGACGAGGTGAAACAGGACCGCTGGGAACGTTTCATGGAAAAGGCGCAAGCCATTTCCGAGGCAAAGCTGGCAGCCAAGGTGGGCCAGACGATCCAGGTGATCGTCGATGAGGTCGACAACGACGGCGCGACCTGCCGCACCAAGGCCGATGCGCCCGAGATCGACGGGAACCTCTTCATCGACGAGGATTTCGAAGGGCTGCAGCCGGGCGACATGGTGGCGGTCGAGGTTGAAGAGGCCGGGGAATACGACCTTTGGGGACGGCGCGTGTGAACGGAATTTGGCACAAATTCCGGTCCGATTGCTGAAACAGAAATCGGGGTGCCCCCGTGCCATCCGGAATTCGTGGGGGCCTCCGGAATTCGTGACGAATTCCGACCCGATTTCCGTGCCGGAAATCGGCAGCGCTCACCGTAGGTCGCGGGTTTCCAAAAGGCTGCGGCCGCCCCTTCATGGTGCCAGAGGAGCACCGGGGCGGCCTTGACCTTGCACGGGGGGCAGTCCGGCCACGGGGGCCGGTCCGCACCGGCTGCAAGCTGCCGCAAGGATCTTGCCGCGCCTGCCGCCGCCTGTTGAAACACAGAGGGACATCTGTAGGGGGCAGATTGGCGAAAGCTGCGGGGGCTGTCAAAATTTCCTCCGGATCAGCCCGCATTCCGCCGCGATTGCGCCCAGGCGGGTCGGATTGTCGCCGCAAGCGGCGGCAATCGCCCCAGCCTTGGCCAGGACCGGACCGAATCATCCCATGGCCCGCACATGGGAAAAGGGCCGGAGGTTTCCCCCCGGCCCTTTGAATGGTCTCGTAAACAGGTCTCAGCGTGCGGCCATCGCGCGCGGGGCGGCCTTGGGGGCGGCCTTCACCGCCTCGGGGCGGCGGCGGGTGCCGCGGGCCCAGGGAAGCGTGACCTGCACCTCGGTCGAGGCGGCGATGATCGATTTCATCCAGCGGCGGTCTTTCTTCATGGCTTCTGTCCTTCCTGGCGGCGCAATGTTCTGGTCCTGTCGACCTCGGGGGCAGTTTCCCAAGGCATTGCGGCAAGGATTAGGCCAAG
>JALQYS010000312.1 GCA_023254015.1 Paracoccaceae bacterium | reverse complement strand
TGCCCGCTCGGCCCATGCACTCACAGTCCGAGTGCGGGAGGCTGTGCATGTGGCGGCTACAGTCGGGACTGCGGTGGATTACGCGCGTGTGGCACTCGCGGAACATGCCGCTGTCGTCTGCTGCCGGCACATGGCCCAAGGCGCGGACGTGGTCGTAAAGCGAGCCCTTCACCGCCTCTGGATTTGGCAGGATGTCGGTTGGCCATGACGAATATTCCAGCGCCATCGGCACGCCATCGGCGGCGCGCAGCCGTTCGATCCGCGCCACCCGGCCCGAGGCCATCAACCCCAGCGCCTGCTGTTCGGCCGGCGTCGGCGGGTAGAGGCCTGCCGACAGGATCCGCCCGGTTGGAACCTTGCCGCGCTGACGCATGTAGTCGGTGAAAGAGACCAGCGTTGACCGCGAATTGTCCTGCCGCCCCTTGGGCACGCGCACGAAGGTGCCCGCGCCGCGTCGCTGGTCAAGTTGCCCATCCTCGACCAGTTGCGCCACGGCCTTGCGCACGGTGACACGGCTGACCTGCGCCAGTTCGGCCAGTTCCCGTTCCGGCGGGATCTGGGTTTCGGGCCGCAAGGTGCCATCGGCAATGGAGGCCAGCAGATGCCGGTAAAGCTGCTCATAGCGCGGGCCGTGCCCCTCGCGGAACCAGACGTCGGGGTGGAAAAGGGCATCGTTGCGGGGCATGGTGGGGCCTTTTGCGGGTTTCCCCTTAATGGGGGGCAAAAGGCCCACACGGCAAGGGGGATCAACCCGCCTTGACGCCCGTGGCCAGCGCGGTTGCGGCCTTGGTCAGGATCGCCACATCGCCGCCGACGCCAAGGAAGGTCACGCCCATGGCCTGATAGCGCTGGGCGGTCTTGGGATCGAAGGTCAGGATGCCCGCCGATTTGCCCGCCGCCATGATCGCCCGCAGGGTGGCGTCGATGGTGTCTTGCACCTCGGGCGCGTTCGCGTTGCCGGGATAGCCCATGTCGGCGGCCAGATCGGCGGGGCCGATGAACACGCCATCCACCCCGTCAAGCTTGAGGATCTCGGGCAGGGCGGCCAGCCCGGCGCGGCTTTCGACCTGAAGGATCAGGCAGGTTTCCGCGTTGGCGGTGGTGACGTAATCGGTGATCCGGCCAAAGTCCGAGGCGCGCGCCACCGAGGCGCCGACGCCGCGCGTGCCATGCGGCGGATAGAGCATGGCCTTGACCATCTGCTCGGCATGCTCGGCGCTTTCGATCATCGGGATCAGCAGGGTCTGAACACCAAGATCAAGCAACTGCTTCACCAGACGCACCTCGCCCACTGGTGGGCGCACGACGATGCTGGTGCGGCCGCCGATGGCTTGCACCTGTTGCAGGATGGTCGGGATGTCGTTCGGCCCATGTTCGCCGTCGATCAACAGCCAGTCAAACCCGCAACCGGCCAGGGCCTCGGCGGCGAGGGGGCTGACAAGGTTCATCCAGATGCCGTGCTGCACGGTCTTGGCGGCAAGGGCGGCTTTCAGGGCGTTCTTTGGTGCGGGCATGGCGGGCTTTCAGGCAAAAGAGCAGGTAAGGTGACCAAAGGCGCCGAAATCGGCGTCGATCTGGCAACCGGGTGGGCATTCCATAGCACGGATGAAGCTGCCGGACAGGATGATCTGCCCCGGCTCGATGGCTTGCCCGTAGTGGTGCATGCGGCGGGCAAGCCAGATGATGCCGGTGACCGGATCATCCAGCACACCGGCGCCAAGGCCGGTTTCTTCAACCACCCCGTCGCGTTTGACGATCGCCCCGACCCAGCGCAGGTCGATGTCAGGGCTGTGGCGCTGCGCCCCGGTCACGATGCCCGCGTTGGCGGCGTTGTCGGCGATGGTGTCGATGACGGTCCGGATGCGGCCGGCCTCGGCCCGGCGGATGCGGGCATCAAGGATTTCCAGCGCTGGGGTGACGTAATCGGTCGCCGCCAGTACCTGATCACGGGTCACATCACCGCTGAGCGGGGCCTTCATGACAAAGGCAATCTCGGCTTCGATCCGGGGCGCGATGAAGCGGCCCGCCGGAATGGTCGCGCCACTGGCAAAGGCCATGTCATCCAACAGCACCCCCGAATCCGGCGTCGTGATGTTCAGCTGCTGCTGCATGGCGCGCGAGGTGAGGCCGATCTTCCAGCCGATGATCTTGCGACCCGTCGCCAGCTTGCGGTCCACATAGGCGCGCTGCACGGCATAGGCGTCATGAAGGCTGGCCTCTGGGTATTCGACCGACAGGATCGGGCGCTGGGCGCGGTCGTGCTCGGCCTGCCACAGGCTTTGCCCTGCGGCGGCGATCTGGTCGGGGGTCATGGCAGGGCCTCATCGGCGATGGTGTTCGTCAGGGTGCCGATGCCTTCGGCGGTGACTTCGACCACATCGCCCGGTTTCAACCAGATCGGCGGGTCGAATCGCGCGCCGGCGCCGGTGGGGGTGCCGCACAGGATCACGTCTCCGGGCACCAGCGTGGTGAAGGTGGAGATGTATTCGACGATGCGGCGGAACGGGAAGAGCATCCGGCCGGTCCGGTCCTGCTGGCGGATTTCGCCATTCACGCGGGTTTCCAGGGCGATGTCGTCCAGCTGGGCGGCATCGGTGAAGGGCACCAGCCACGGCCCGATGGCGCCGGAAGCGTCAAAGTTCTTGCCTTGGGTCACGTTGAACTTCGCGTGCCGCACCCAGTCGCGCAGTGTGCCTTCGTTGGCGATGGTGATGCCGGCGATGTGGTCATAGGCGGCGGCCTGCGGAATTCGGCGGCCGCCCTTGCCGATCA
>JALQYS010000259.1 GCA_023254015.1 Paracoccaceae bacterium | reverse complement strand
ATCCGGTTGCAGCCGAATGAGGGCATGAACCTGATGGTGATGATCAAGGAACCGGGGCCGGGCGGCATGCGTCTGATGCAGGTGCCCCTGGACATGAGCTTTGCCGAAACCGTGGGCGCCGATCTGAACGATGTGCCTGACGCCTATGAGCGGCTGATCATGGATGTGATCCGGGGCAATCAGACGCTGTTCATGCGGGGCGACGAGGTAGAGGCCGCCTGGGCCTGGGCCGATCCGATCATCGCAGGCTGGGAAGCCCGGGGCGAACCGCCGCAGCCCTATGACCCGGGCTCGTCCGGGCCCGAGGATGCCCTGATGCTCTTGCACCGCGACGGCCGGCGCTGGCGCGATATCCGCGAATGAGACTGGTCGAATACCCCTCGCGCGAGGCCCTGGCTGCGGGGCTTGCCTCGCAGATGGCAGCCGAATTGCGCGACGGTCTGACACGCGGGCCGGTAACCCTGTCGGTCCCGGGCGGCACCACGCCAGGGCCGGTGTTCGATCTCTTGGCGCAGGCCGATCTGGATTGGACGCGGGTGTCGGTCGTCCTGAATGATGAGCGCTGGGTCGACGAGGGCAGCCCGCGGTCGAACACCCGGTTGGTGCGCGAAAGGCTGTTGCAAGGCCCGGCGGCTGCGGCCCGGCTGATCCCGATGTATCTGCCTGGGGTGGACAGCCCCGATGCGGCCCTGACAAGGCTGGAACAGGGGCTTGTGCCGCATCTGCCCCTGACGGTCTGCCTTCTGGGCATGGGGGCGGACCTGCATACCGCCAGCCTCTTTCCCGGCGCCGACCGTCTGGCCGAGGCGCTGTCGCCTGACGCGCCGCCGCTTTTGCCGATGTGGGCCACGGCTGCCGCAGAACCGCGCCTGACCCTGACCGCGCCGGTCCTTCGGGCCGCAAGGCATCTGCACCTGCTTATCACCGGCGCCGAAAAGAAAGCGGTGCTTTTGCAGGCCAATAGGCTGTCCCCCCTTGACGCGCCGGTTCTTGCCGTGCTTCCCGGTGCAACCGTTCACTGGGCCGAGTAAACCTTGGCGGAGCAGAGCAGATGTCCGACAAATGGCAAGCGTTGAAGACCTACCACGCCACGGCGGAAGCCACCCGCATTCTTGATCTTTTTGCCGCCGATCCCGCGCGCGCGCAGCGGTTTTCCGCCCGGGCCGGAGAGATGCTGTTCGACTACTCCAAGACCACAATGGATGACCGCGCCCGGGCGCTGTTGATCGATCTGGCGCGCGTCTCTGGCGTGGCCGAAAAGCGCGCGGCGATGTTCGGGGGCGAAAAGATCAACGCCACCGAGGGGCGCGCGGTCTTGCATGTCGCCCTGCGTGCGCCCGAGGGGGCGTCGATCCTTGTCGATGGTCACGACGTGATGCCCGAGGTGCGCGCCACCCGCGCCCGCATGGCCGGTTTTGCCAATGCGGTGCGGGAGGGGCGCTTTGTGGGGCAGGGCGGGCGCATCACCGATGTGGTCAATATTGGCATCGGCGGTTCTGACCTGGGGCCGGCCATGGCGACGCTGGCCTTGGCGCCCTATCACGACGGGCCGCGAGTGCATTATGTCTCGAACGTGGATGGCGCGCATATCCATGACACGCTGGCGGGCCTGAACCCCGAAACCACGCTGGTGATCGTGGCCTCGAAGACCTTTACCACCGTCGAGACGATGGCCAATGCCGACACCGCCCGGCGCTGGATGGCGACGCGGGTCAAGACCCCGGCCAGCCAATTCGCGGCCGTCTCGACGGCGGGTGAGAAGACTGCCGCCTATGGCATTGATCCAGAAAGAGTTTTCGGTTTCGAGGATTGGGTCGGCGGGCGCTATTCCATGTGGGGGCCGATTGGCCTTGCGCTGATGATCGCCATCGGGCCCGCGCAGTTTGACGCTTTCCTTGCCGGTGGCCGCGACATGGACGAGCGGTTTGTCAACGAACCGCTTGAGCAGAACATGTCGGTCATGCTGGCCCTGGTCGGCATCTGGCACAACCAGATCTGCGGCCATGCCACCCGCGCGGTCCTGCCCTATGACCAACGTCTGAGCCGCCTGCCGGCCTTCCTGCAGCAATTGGAGATGGAATCGAATGGCAAGCGCGTGGCCATCGACGGCAGCGACCTGACCACTCATTCCGGCCCCGTGGTCTGGGGAGAGCCGGGGACCAACGGGCAGCATGCCTTTTACCAGCTGATCCATCAGGGCACCCGCGTTGTCCCTTGCGAATTCCTGATCGCCCGTGAAGGGCATGAGCCCGACCTTGGCCACCAGCACCTGCTCTTGGTGGCCAATTGCCTGGCCCAGTCCGAGGCGCTGATGCGCGGCCGCTCGCTGGAAGAGGCGCGGGCGATCATGGCGCAAAAGGGCGCCACCGGAGCCGAGCTGGAGTGTCAGGCCCGCCATCGCGTCTTTCCGGGCAACCGCCCCTCGACGACACTTGTCTATCCGAAACTGACGCCCTTCACGCTGGGCCAGATCATCGCGCTTTATGAACACCGGGTCTTTGTTGAAGGCGTGATCCTTGACCTGAACTCTTATGACCAATGGGGCGTGGAGCTGGGCAAGGAACTGGCGCTGGCCCTGCAGCCGGTGCTGGAGGGCCGTCAGGGAACCGACGGCAAGGACGGTTCAACCGCGGCGCTGGTCCGGTATTTGCGGGGCTGAACGCCCCGGCAGGAAAGGAAAAAGGGGGGCCGTGGCCCCCCTGATTCGATTTTTCGTCGAAAAATCGCTTACTTCAGCGCGGCGGTGACGATGACCTCGACCTTGTAATCGGGGGTCGCCAGCTTGGCCTCGCCAGTGGCGCGGGCCGGGGTATGGCCCTGCGGCACCCAGGCGTCCCAGACCTTGTTCATCTCGGCAAAGGTCGAGATATCGGCCAGCCAGATCTGCGCCGACAGGATGCGGGTCTTGTCCGTGCCGGCTGCGGCCAGAATGCGGTCAACCTCGGCAAGGCAGGTCTTGGTCTGCTCTTCGACGCTGTCGCCGGGATTGCCGACCTGACCGGCCAGCCAGACGATGCCATTGTAGCAGACCGCCTCCGACATGCGGGGTCCGGTGCCGATGCGCTTGATCTCGTTTGCCATGGGTATGCTCCGTGCTGCTTTTCTGCGGTATGAGGCTTGCTAGCCTTTGGCGCGTCAAAAGGAAAGCGCCTTGCGGCCTGTCGCGCGCGGCCCTCGGGTGGGCGGGCTTTTGCCGATGCGGAAACACCGGGCTTGGTCGCGGGACGGGGTTGTGGCATCCGGGGCGCCGACATCAACAACAGATGACCGGTTTCATGCAGTCTCGCCCCACTTCGCTTGCCATTGCCACCCTTGCAACCGTTGCCGCGCTGACCCTTGTCAGCCCGGCGCAGGCCGATGAGGCCGCCAAGCCGGTGGATGGGGTGCAGGCAGCGGTGGAACTGGCGCTGGCCGAGCCGGTTGCGGTGCCGCAGAAAAAGGGCCTCTTCGGCTTCCTCGCGGCGAAAGACCCGGCCGAAAAGGCCGCCCGTGCCGAGGAACGCGCCCGCGCCAAGGCCGAACGCGAAGCCCGCCGGGCCGAGCGCAAGCGCGCCAAGGGAACATCCCACGGCCAAAGCACTTCGGCCGGTCAGGTGGCGCGTGAGGGCGTGAAAGAGGCCGTTGCCGTGGCCATCGAAAACCGCCCGAAGGGCCGGCTGTGGTGCGTGCCCTTTGCCCGGGCGGTGACCGGGGTGGATATCCGGGGCAATGCCAAGACCTGGTGGGCGCAGGCCGCAGGCAAATACGCCCGCGGGGCCGAACCGCAGATCGGCGCGGTCATGGCCTTTGCCGCCAGCCGCGCCATGCCCAAGGGCCACGTCGCCGTGGTCAGCGAAGTGCTGTCCGAGCGCGAAATCCTGATCGATCAGGCCAATTGGGAGCGCAACCGCGTGACACAGGATACGCTGGTGGTCGATGTCTCGGCCGCGGGCGACTGGTCGGCCGTGAAGGTCGCCAATGCCGACGGCACCTTGGGCCGGGTCAATCCGGTCAACGGGTTCATCTACAACTGACAGCTTGCAGGGCAAACCCTTTGGGGCGCGATAGGCAACCGTCGCGCCTTTTTCGTTTGCAAGACTGGGATGTCAGGAGATTGGAGCGGGTGAAGGGAATCGAACCCTCGTATTCAGCTTGGGAAGCTGCTGCTCTACCATTGAGCTACACCCGCGTTGCTGTTAATTTATGCCAGCCGCAAGGCAGGGTCAAGGGCCGGCATCGCATCTGGCCTCCGCCCCGCATGGGGCGCCGAAATGACAATGGCGCGAACCCGACTGGGTCCGCGCCATGCCATTTGACTGAAGCGGGGCTTACGACGCGGGCAGCAGCACCGCGTCGATCACATGGATGACGCCGTTCTTCTGCATCACATCGGCGATGGTGACCGTGGCGGTGCCACCGGCCTCGTCCTTGATCTTGACCATGTCTCCGTCCAGCGACGCCTCCAGCTTGCAGCCGCCGACGGTGTCGATGGTGGCCTTGCCGCTGCCATCGGTGATCATCTTGGCCACATCGGCCGCCAAAGCCTGCGCGCCGACCACATGGCAGGTCAGGATCTTGGTCAGCTGGTCTTTGGATTCGGGCTTCAGAAGGCCCTCCACGGTGCCTGCGGGCAATTTGGCAAAGGCATCATTGGTCGGCGCAAAGACCGTGAAGGGGCCGGCACCGTTCAGCGTTTCAACCAGACCTGCGGCCTGCACGGCCGCGACAAGCGTGGTGTGATCGGCCGAATTCACCGCGTTTTCCACGATGGTCTTGTCCGCAAACATCTCGGCCCCACCCACCATCGGGTTGCCGTGGTTATCGGCCAGCGCGATCGAGGACGAGGCAAGCAGCGCAAGAGCGGCGAAGCGAAGTTTCATGGTCTTCTCCCTTAAGACACCGGGACCATCCCGGATGATCTGAAGAGGATACGAAAGGTCAGAAACTCCGGTTCACCGCGCTCGCGCCAGCGTGACCAACTGTGAACGGCCGTCAGCGCCGCCGCCGCCGCCCGCCCTCGGCCCCCGATCCTGCTGTGTTGAAGCTGACATCGGGCAGCGCCACGACCTGCCCCAGTTCGGGGAAGGGATCGACCGCGTTCGGAATGGCGCTGGCATTGACGAAATGCTCTTGAAAGCGCGGCTCGATGGCGGTTTCGACCTTGTGGATCTCATGCACCGTGGTCTCGATGGCATTGCGGGCTGCCACGTTGCACAGCGCGATCCGCGCGCCCGTGCCCGCGGCATTGCCCGCCGACACCACCTTGTCCAGCGGCACATCGGGGATCATGCCCAGAACCATCGCGTGCTTGGGGCTTATATGGGCGCCGAAAGCCCCGGCCAGCGTGACCTTGTCGACCTTTTCAACGCCCATTTCGTCCATGAGCAGCCGCGCCCCGGCATAGAGCGCCGCCTTGGCCAGCTGGATGGCGCGAATGTCGCCTTGCGTCACCAGAATGCGCGGCCCGCCGGTGGCGCTGCCATCATGCAGCAGATAGGAATGGGTGCGGCCTTCGCCCACGCAGCGGGCCGTGCCCACCTGATCGGGGCCGCCGATCAGACCGCCCTGATCCACGATCCCGGCCATCCGCATTTCTGCCACCGCCTCGATGATGCCAGAGCCGCAGATGCCGGTGATGCCGCTGGCCTTGGTCGCCTCGGCAAAGCCCGGATCGCTGGACCACAGATCGCAGCCGATGACCTTGAATCGCGGCTCCTTTGTGACCGGATCGATCTCCACCCGCTCGATCGCACCGGGGGCGGCGCGCTGGCCGCTGGAGATCTGCGCGCCCTCGAAGGCCGGGCCGGTGGGGCTGGAGCAGGCCAGAACCCGCTTGGTATTGCCCAGGAGGATCTCGGCATTGGTGCCGACATCAACGATCAGCACCATCTCTTCGGACTTGCCGGGCTCTTCCGACAAGGCGACCGCCGCCGCATCTGCGCCGACGTGGCCGGCAATGCAAGGCAGCACATAGACCCGCGCGGCGGGGTTGATGTTCGACAGGTTCAGATCGCGCCCGTCCAGCGACAGGCTGCCCGAGGTCGCCAGCGCAAAGGGCGCCTGACCCAGCTCTACCGGATCAATGCCCAGAAGCAGGTGGTGCATGACCGGGTTGCAGACCAGAACCACCTCATAGATCGCGCGCACGTCGATCTGGGCCTCTTCGGCAATCGCGCTGGCCAGCGCGTTGATCGCCTCGCGCACCGCCCGCGTCATCTCGGCATCGCCGCCGGGGTTCATCATGGCATAGCTGACCCGGCTCATCAGGTCTTCGCCAAAGCGGATCTGCGGGTTCATCACGCCCGAAGATGCCAGAACCGACCCGTCGCGCAGATCGCACAGATGCGCCGCGATGGTGGTTGATCCAAGGTCGATGGCAAGGCCATGGATCGCGCCGTCATGGAAACCGGGGAAGATATCGACAATGCGCGGGCGGGCGTCATGGTTGCCCTTGTTCAGAACGACCGTGACCTTCCATTCGCCCTTGCGCAGCACCGGTTGCAGACGGCGCAGGATCGCCAGATCAGCCTCGACATCCGCAACCTGCCACTGGTCGCGCAGGGCGGTGGCAAGGCGTTCGAAATCGCCCGTGGGTTCGTGCATGTCGGGTTCCGCGACCTCGACGTAAAGCGCGCGGGTGGCCGGGTCCATCACGATATCGCGCTGGGTCGCGGATTTGCGGATGACCTGCTTG
>JALQYS010000237.1 GCA_023254015.1 Paracoccaceae bacterium | reverse complement strand
CACCTTAGAAGATTTATATGAGCAGTGCTCAGACCACATCACTGAATACATCGCCAATTCTGATGAAGTTGGACGGCGTTTTAAAATATCGCGAATTCGCTGGTACTCATCTGGCTTTAAACCAAGTTCTGCATAAGGCTGGCTGTTATCAGGGGTATTTGCGGCGTTTTTTACGGTATCTAGCGACATTATTTGATCATCGCTTTCATTATCGAAGTGAAGAAACTTAAGCCATCAGTACCTGGACCACATAAATCCTCAATTGCATGTTCTGGGTGCGGCATTAGTCCAACAATGTTGCCACGTTCATTTGTAATTCCTGCAATTAAATTTCTTGAACCATTTGGATTTTCGCCAACATAACGCGCCACCACGCGACCTTCAGATTCCAACATATTTAATGTGTTGTCATCACATTGAAACGAGCCTTCGCCATTTTTTAGTGGAATCGTGATGTGTTGACCTGCTTGGTAATCGCTGGTCCACAAAGTTTTGTTATTCACAATTTCTAGTTCTTGATCTTTGCAGATGAAGTGCAGATCCTTATTGCGAGTCAGCGCTCCTGGCAGTAAGTGTGATTCGCAGAGAATTTGGAATCCGTTACATATACCTAGAACTGGCAGACCTTGCTTTGCCTTTTCAATTACATCTGACATCACAGGTGCAAATCTGGAAATTGCGCCGCAGCGAAGATAATCTCCATATGAAAATCCACCTGGAAGAATTACTGCATCGACATTATTAATAGATGAATCACCATGCCAAAGTGCAACAACTTCTGCCCCAGCTTCGCGCAGGCGCTGGAGGATCACGGCATAACCTTCATCGGCCCCAATGCGGAACATATCCGCATCATGGGCGACAAGATCACCGCAAAAGACACCGCCAAGGCGCTGGGGATTCCGGTCGTTCCGGGGTCGGACGGTGGCGTGCCGGATTTCGAAACGGCGATCGGCGTGGCGGCCGGCATCGGATTCCCTGTCATCATCAAGGCCACCGCCGGTGGCGGCGGGCGGGGGATGAAGGTTGCCCGCAACGCCGAAGAGCTGGAAATCGCCTTCCGCACCGCGCGGTCCGAGGCGAAGGCCGCCTTTGGCAACGACGAAGTCTATATCGAGAAATACCTGCAAAAGCCGCGTCACATCGAGATTCAGGTGTTTGGCGACGGCCGTGGCAAGGCGGTGCATCTGGGCGAACGTGACTGCTCGCTTCAGCGTCGCCACCAGAAGGTGTTCGAAGAGGCCCCCGGCCCCTGCATCACGCCCGCCATGCGCGCCAAGATCGGCAAGGTCTGTGCGGATGCGGTCGCCAAGATCAACTACATCGGCGCGGGCACCATCGAGTTCCTTTATGAAGACGGCGAGTTCTATTTCATCGAGATGAACACCCGCCTGCAGGTGGAACATCCGGTCACCGAAGGCATCTTCGGCGTGGACCTCGTGCGCGAACAGATCCGCGTGGCGGCTGGCATGGAGATGTCCTTCGGGCAAGAGGATCTGGAGATCAACGGCCACTGCATCGAAGTGCGGATCAATGCCGAGAAGATCCCCAACTTCTCGCCCTGCCCCGGCAAGGTGACGCAATACCATGCGCCGGGGGGCCTTGGCGTGCGGATGGATTCGGCACTCTATGACGGCTACCGGATCCCGCCCTATTACGACAGCCTGATCGGCAAGCTGATCGTGCATGGCCGCGACCGGCCCGAGGCGCTGGCGCGGCTGAAGCGCGCCTTGGGCGAGATCATCATCGACGGCATCGACACCTCGATCCCGCTGTTCCACATGCTTCTGGCCGAACCCGAGATCCAGAACGGCGAATACAATATCCACTGGCTGGAAAAATGGCTGGAGCGCCAATTCGCCAAATGACCAAAGGGCGCCCTCGGGCGCCCTTCGACTTTCACCGCCACGGTTTCCTGACGTCAGATGTCTAGCCGGATTACCCCAGAGCTTTTGTTGCAGGCCTATGCCATGGGCGTCTTTCCCATGGCCGAGGGGCGCGATGACCCGGTGGTGCATTGGGTCGACCCGCGCCTGCGGGGCATCTTCCCGCTTGACGGGTTCCACATCTCGCGCAGTCTGGCCAAGCTGATCCGGCAAGGGCGGTTCACCATCACCACCGACCGCGATTTCGCAGGCGTGGTGCGCGGCTGTGCCGACCGTGCCGAAACCTGGATCAATGAAGAAATCTTCAACCTTTACAACGCCTTGCACGAGACTGGCCATGCCCACAGCCTGGAGGTCTGGCAGGATGGGCGGCTGGTGGGCGGGGTTTATGGCGTGGTGCTGGGGGCGGCGTTTTTCGGGGAATCGATGTTTTCCCGCGAAACCGGGGCGTCAAAAGTGGCCCTGGCCTGGCTTGTGCATCGGCTGCGCGCCGGCGGCTTTCAGCTGTTCGACACCCAGTTCCTGACGCCGCATCTGGCCAGTCTGGGCGCGGTGGAAATTCCCCGCGCCGCCTATCACAAACGGCTGCGCGCGGCTTTGGCGGCCGAAGCCGCGTTCAACCCACCGCACTATCAGCCATTGCCATCCTGGGTCGCGGCCTCATCGGGGGCCGCGCCTTCGGGCGCGACCGCCTCTTCGGGCGCCTCTTCGACTGACGGCAAGGCCAGATCGGGCACATCGCAGCGCAGCACCCAGACGTCGTAACGCGGATGGTCCAGCGCGGACAGCGCCGGGGCCGAGGCCACCATCCAGCCGGAAAACACCGGATCAGACGCGGCAGAATCGAGGATCGTCAGGTGGGCATCGGCCTCGGCCACGGTATTGTCGGCCGGTGAACGGCAGGAATCGACCTGAACCGTCAGCCGCCCGGCAACCACAGACTGGCCGCGGCCCAAGGTCACGTCCTGCACTTCGCCGGTCAGCTTGTCGAGAATGCGCAGCTTGGCCCCCGGTGCCTCGGCCATCTCTTGCGCCAGGGCCGGCGCGGCGATCAGCAGCAGCAAAGAGGCCAGCCGTTTCATTCGGTCGCCGTCCCATCCTCGCCCGAGCTGCCGACCCATTTCATCAGCAAGGTCAGCAGGCTGACCGCTCCTTGCGTATCCTCGATCTCGTCGCCGGGTGCGAGGATTTCTTCGGCACCGCCGGGAACCAGCTCTACGAAATTGCCACCCAAGAGCCCCTCGGAGGAGATGAGGATCGCGGAATCGACCGGCAGCTTCAGCCGGGCATCGACCGAGATCACCGCATCGGCAAAGAAGGTTTCGGGGTTCAGCGTCAGGTCGGTGATGGTGCCCACCTTGACCCCCGCCATGCGCACGTCAGACCCGGGCCGGATCCCTTCGACCGAACGAAACGAGGCGGTCAGCGCATAGTGGTCTGCCGGGCCGGTCAGCTTGCCACCGCCCAGCGACCAGCCAAGAAAGCCCAAGGCCGCGGCCAGAACCGCGGCCCCGGCCAACACTTCTGCACGATTCTCGGCCATTATTCGGGTTGCCACGCCTCGTAATCGGCGCGCGCCACCGGCGCGCCGGCGCGGATCGAGCCGGGGGGCGCATAGGCGGCCAGGGTGCCGGTCAGGTTCTCGTGATGCGGCTTTTCCCAGGGCTTGTGCTTCAGCGGCGCCTTGGTCGGCGGGTCATTCCAGGTGAAATGCAGCCAGCCATGCCAATCGGGCGAGACGCGCGAAGCTTCGGATTCGCCGTTATAGATCACCCAGCGCCGCTTGCCGTCGCGGGTCTGGTAGAACCGGTTGCCCTGATCGTCCTCGCCCACCTTGACGCCTTTGCGGGCGGTGAAGATCTGGGTGCCAAGCGTCTGGCCGTTCCACCAGGTCAGAAGGCGAAGAAGAAAGTTCATCGGGAACCTCATCGGGCTGTTTGGCCCCTTATAGCAGGCGATGTTGCCGGGTCTAGGGCCGATTGCCCCGGAGCCGGGTGTTGCGCGGCCCTGCGCCGCAACAGACCCGGAAAGCCCGGTCTGGTGGTCAAAGTGCAGGCGTTTGCGGCAAGAATTGCGCCTGAACCCCATGTCCTCCCTTGCAAGCCCGGCATTTTTCCCCATCTCATAGCACAGGTTATGCGGGGCGGTGGAACGCCGCGCGTCCGCGCCGCGCGCGCGGGCCCTGCAGCCTTGTCTATGCCGGCATCCCTGGGGAGGGGGCCGACCCAAGAAAAACAACAGCCGAGGACCCAGATGACCAGATTTGCAGTTTTCCTTGCCACCGCCGCGACCGCCCTTTCGCTTGCCTCGGTCGCCCGCGCCGCCGATGCCGAGCTGACCGTATTCGACTGGGCCGGGTGGGACATTGAGGGCGCCTATGCGCAATACAAGGCCAAGCATGGCGACGGCCCGACCTATGCCTTCTTCGGCGATGATGACGAGGCGTTCCAGAAAGTGTCCTCCGGCTTCAAGGCCGACATCGCGCATCCCTGTGCGGCTTCGGTTCCGCGCTATCGCGATGCCGGCCTGATCGAGCCCTGGGACACCGCCAAGATCGAGGCCTTTGCCAATATCCCGCCGCACCTGCTGAACAGCACGGTGTTCAAGGACGATCAGGGCTTGTGGTTCCTGCCCTTGGACTATGCCTTTACCGCGATCGCCTATAACACCAACGACGTGCCGGCCGAGGACGTGGCCACGCTGCAGGTGTTCAAGGACCCGAAATATGCCGGCCGCATCTCGCTGCCTGATTCGGCCGATGACATCTGGTCGCTGGCCTTCCTCGCGACCGGCGTGACCAGCTGGGACAACGTGACCGACGAACAATTCGCCGCCGCCGCGGCATGGCTGCGCGAAGTGCACCCGAATGTGCGCGCCTATTGGGCCGACCCGGCCGAGATGACGCAACTCATGGCCTCGGGCGAGGTGCAGGTGGCCTGGTCGTGGAACGATGGCGTGGCGCTGCTGCAGGCCGAGAATTTCGCCGTTGGCTACAACCGCACGCCCAAGGAAGGCTCGTCGACCTGGCTGTGCGGCTATGTCAACATGAAGGACGCACCGGGCAACGAGGACAAGGTTTATGACTTCGTGAACTCGGTCATGTCTGACGGGGGCACTGCGGCCGTGGTCGAAAACATCGGCTATGCCACGTCGAACGCCGCCGCCATGGCCAAACTGCCGGCCGAGGCGATCCAGAAGGCCTATCTCGACCCGCTGCCCGAAGGGTCGATCCTGTTCATGCAGTCGCCGACCTCGGCCGAGCTGCGCGCCAGGATGATCGAGGAGTTCGAGCTGATCAAGACCGGCTTCTGATCGGTTCTCCGTCCTTCGGCGCCCGCGAGCCCTTCGCGGGCGCCGTTTTTTTTTGCGCGATGATGCGCGCCCTGTCACAAAGCCTTTACGGATCGGCGGCATGATTGCCGCATGATCCATCTCAAACCCGCCCAGAAATCTGACGCCCCCTTTCTGTCCAGCCTTGAGGCTGAGGTGATGCGTTCCCATGCGATTGCGCTTTGGGGCCAGTATCAGGCGACGGAAATCTCATCCTTCGATCTGGCCGCCACGCGACTCATTTACCGGGCCGACTGGCGTCTGGGCTATGTGACGGTTGAGGTGAACCCGGATCATCTGCGCCTGCGCAAACTTTATCTCGCTCCGATCGCGCAAGGCCGCGGCATAGGCGCGCAGGTTCTGGCCATGATCCGGGCCGAGGCCGGGGCAGCTCGTCTTCCCCTGCGCCTGTCGGTGCTGGCGCCGAACACCCGGGCATCGGCCTTTTGCTTGCGCGAAGGGTTGCAGGTTGCCGAAACCACACCCGAACGGGTTTTCCTGCACAGCCGCTAAGGGATACGGACCGGCAGGCACCTCTGCCCCCTTGCACGCCCTGCCTGCCCCACCTATATCTCGTCTCGTCCGGGGCAACCCGGACTATGGTGATAAACGCACCTGTAATAAACGGCTCGGACCCGGGGGCGGTACCCGGCGGCTCCACCAATCCACGCGGCGTTGCGCGGGCATGGGGCCGAAACAGGATCGACGGACGTCTAAAGAGGCCAGCTTTTACCCGGTAGGCACCACCGTTATCGGACCACAAGTACAGTTGCCAACGACAACCGTGCTCCGATGGCTCTGGCTGCGTAAGCGGTCCGAACATCGAAACCTAAGCCCTTGCGCTTAGCCGCGTAAGGCGGGGCCCCCAGGAGCCTGGCAACAGAATCCTGGACCTTTCCCGATTGCTGACAGCCACCCCGGCCGAGGGCGCCGGAAAATTGGAATTTTCCGGTCCGGAGTTTTGCAAAACTCCGGCCCCGCCTTGCCGATGTCATCTGCACTGCGGATAAAAGGGCATGCAGCCCAGCCTTGCCGACCTGACCCGCACCTTCGCCCGCATCGGCCTTTTGTCCTTTGGCGGGCCGGCCGCGCAGATTGCCCTGATGCATCGCGAGATCGTCGAGGAACACCGCTGGGTGGCGGAAAAGGACTATCTCTCGGCCCTGTCGTTCTGCATGCTTTTGCCCGGCCCCGAGGCGATGCAGCTGGCGACCTGGATCGGCTGGCGCACCCATGGCACGCTGGGCGGGCTGATTGCGGGCGGGCTTTTCGTTCTGCCCGGCGCGCTGGTGGTGCTGACGCTTTCGGCGATTTATGCGGCCCTGGGCAGCCTGCCCCTTGTGGCGGCGGCCTTTGCCGGGCTGCAGGCCGCGGTGGTGGCGATCGTGATCGAGGCGCTTTTGCGGGTGTCGAAGCGGGCGCTCAAGGGTCGGGCCGAGCTTGGTCTGGCCATCGCGGCCTTTGTGGCGCTCTTCGCCTTTGCGCTGCCCTTTCCCCTGGTCGTGCTGGCCGCCGGACTGGCCGGGGCGGCCTTCCTGTCGCACACGGCCTCTGCGGCGCCCGCCCCGGCGCGCACCAGCCTTGCCGGATCGGCAGGCACCGCGGCGCTGTGGGGCGCGGTCTGGCTGGTGCCGCTTGCCGGCCTGTGGCTGATCGAGGGCGGGCTTCTGACCGAGATCGGGCTTTATTTCTCGAAACTTGCGCTGCTGACCTTTGGCGGGGCCTATGCGGTTCTGGCCTGGATGGTGCAAGAGGTGGTTCAGGTGAAGGGCTGGCTGACCACGGCCCAGATGATGGCGGGGCTGGGCCTGGCGGAGACCACGCCGGGGCCGCTGATTATGGTGACCGAGTTTGTGGGCTTCATGGCCGGCTGGCAGGCGGGCGGCTGGACGATGGCGCTGGCGGGGGCCGGGGTGGCGCTGTGGATGACCTTTGCGCCCTGCTTTCTCTGGATCTTTCTCTGCGCCCCCTACATCGCCCGGCTGTCCGCGATGCCGCGCCTGTCGGGCGCGCTGGCGGGCATCATGGCCGCGGTGGTGGGCGTGATTGCCCATCTGTCGCTGTGGTTCGCGCTGCATGTGGTCTTTGCCCGGCAGATCACGCCCGACCTGCCTGTATTGTCGCTGACCCTGCCCGATCCCACCAGCCTGCGCCCCCTGGCCTTGGGCATCGCCCTTGTGGCGGGCTGGCTGGTCTTGCGGCGGCATTGGCCGCTGACCCGGGTGCTGGCGCTGGCGGCCGGTCTGGCTGTGGCGGGGCAGTTTGCGGGTCTTGTCGCGGGCTGAGCCAACCCCTTCCCTTCACCGCGGAATTCCCTATGTTGAACCCAATACAGGCAGAGGGGCAGGCATGGCACGGACCATCGATTACGGCAATCTGATGCACCGCGCGATGCGCGGCCTGATCCAATCGGTGCTTGCGGATGTTGCCGCCCATGGCTTGCCGGGCGGGCATCATTTCTTCATCACCTTCGACACCACGGCCGAGGGGGTGCAGATCGCCGACTGGCTGCGCGCGCGCTACCCGCAGGAGATGACCATCGTCATCCAGCATTGGTTCGAGAATCTCGAGGTAACCGATGACGGCTTTTCCATCACGCTCAACTTCGGCAACAGCCCCGAGCCGCTGGTGATTCCCTTCGACGCCCTGCGCACCTTTGTCGATCCCTCGGTCGAATTCGGCCTGCGGTTCGAAACCCATGAGGACGAGGACAGCGAAGAGCTGGCCGAGGAGGAGGAGCCCGACGACGACCCCGAGCCGCCCCTTCACGACGCGCAGGTGGTCAGTCTGGACAAGTTCCGCAAACACTGACCGGGAGCAGCCCCTGATGACCGCGGATTCGACGCTTTTCCTGCGCCAACTCATCACAAATCCGCGGCAGGTTTCGGCGATTTCGCCCTCCTCCCCTTGGCTTGCCCGTGCGATGACCGCCGGCTTGCATCCGGGGATCGGCAAGGTGGTGGAATTCGGCCCCGGCACCGGACGGTTGACCGAGGCCATCCTTGCCCGCGGCGTAGCGCCGGCCGACCTGACACTGTTCGAGATGAACGGCGATTTCGTGCGCCATCTGCGCACGCGCTTTCCGGGCGTGCAGGTCCATCACGGCCCGGCGCAGGATGCCCCGGACGTGCTGGGAGAGGGGACGGCCAGCAAGGTGATCTCTGGCCTGCCGCTGTTGTCGATGCCCCATGTCCTGCGCCATGCGATCGTGTCCGCGGCCTTTGCGGTGCTGGCCCCCGACGGGGCAATGGTGCAATTCACCTATGGCCCGCGCCCGCCGCTTTCGCCGCAAGCGCTTGACCAGATGGGCCTGCATGCCGTGGCCGGGCCGCGCGTCTGGCGCAACCTGCCACCCGCCCGCGTCTTTCGGCTGCGCCACAACGTCGACAGGGGCGGCGCGCAGGGCTGATTTCTGGTATGCGACGGCATACCGATTGAAATTCCCCACCTCCCGCCCTATGAGGCAGGCATCAACCCATGAGAGGCAAGCCCCATGTCCGCGACCCGCACCGAAACCGACAGCTTTGGCCCGCTTGACGTTCCCTCCGACAAATACTGGGGGGCGCAGACCCAACGTTCCATCATCAATTTCCCAATCGGCTGGGAACGCCAGCCGGTGGCGATCATCCGGGCGCTTGGCGTCATCAAGAAGGCCTGCGCGCTGGTGAACATGGCGCAGGGCGATCTGGATGAGACTTTGGGCAAGACCATCGCGGCTGCGGCGCAAGAGGTGATCGACGGCAAGTTCGACGACAACTTCCCGCTGGTGGTGTGGCAGACCGGCTCGGGCACGCAGTCGAACATGAACGCCAACGAAGTGATCTCGAATCGCGCCATCGAGATGCTGGGCGGCGTGATGGGGTCGAAGAAGCCCGTCCACCCGAATGACCATGTGAACATGGGCCAGTCGTCAAACGACACCTTCCCCACCGCCATGCACGTCGCTATCGGCATGATGGCGCGCGACGTGTTGTTGCCGGGGCTGGAAAAGCTGCACCGCGCGCTGGTGGCCAAGTCCGAAGAGTT